>CAVGEP010000022.1:0-14942 GCA_963628105.1 Alistipes communis | reverse complement strand
GCACAGTACACGGATACAAAATTTATCTGTGTAGACAATGTGGTGGATGATATAGAAGGCAGCCCTAACATTCTTTGCATAACCTACGAGCAAGCCGAGGGCTCATTCCTCGCAGGATATATTGCGGCCAGAATGTCCCAGACCAACGCTATTGGCGCGGTAGGCGGCGAGGACAGCGATGTAGTAAACGATTTTATCCAAGGCTACGAGCGGGGCGCAAAATATGCCAACGACGGAATAAATGTATATGTCGATTATACAAATGACTACGAAAGCCCAGAAAAAGGCAAAATATCCGCAAGCGACCTTCATCAAAAGGGGGCGGATATCATCTTCCAGGTTGCGGGAAACACAGGCATGGGAGTCTTTGAAGCTGCCAAAGAAGAAGGATTTTACGCCATCGGGGTAGATCAGGACCAGAAAATTTCCGCTCCGGAATACGACGATGTGATAATCTGCTCCGTAAAGAAGGAGATCGGAAATTCCATCTATGATGTCATAAAAGACTTTATTGAGGACGAAGTTTGGGACGGCGGACAGAATCTGGTTCTGGGCATGGACGAAGGATATATTTCAATCGCTTATGGCGATGACAAATCACAGCAGCAGGTAACAGACGACATCAAGTCAGAGGTTGACGCGCTCGCAAAGAAGATCGCCACCGGAAGCATTGCCGTTAAGACTGCGGAGTAAAAAAGAAAAAATTTAGCTGATCGCGAAAGGAAAAGAAAATGAAAAAGGCACTGAAATTATTTTTGATGATGGCACTTTGCACGGCATTTATTGCAATGGCAGGTTGCTCGGAGGACAAGGACGATCTGTATGCGGGCCTAAATTATGATGAACTGGTCACGCTGCCGGACTATAGCGAATATACCGTTGATCCTATAGAGGTCAACATCACGGAAAGCAAGATAGATGCCGAGATCGACGAAAGGCTCGAGGCAGCAGCCACAGAAAAAGAAGTAACCGAAGGGACGGTTGAAGAAGGCGACACGGTCACGATATCATTTAAGGGAACGCTTGAGGACGGGTCAAGTCCGGACAGCATGAACAGCGATTCCTATACCCTTACACTCGGAAGCGGCAACATGATAGAAGGATTTGAAGAGGGGATTTACGGCGCCGAGATCGGAGAAACCTTAACGCTTGACCTCGAATTCCCGGACCCTTACACGACGAATGAGGACCTTTCCGGAAAACCCGTTACCTTCGAGATAAAGATTTTGAACAAAAAAGTCAGCGAAAAGGCGACTCTGGACGAGGAATTTGTCAAGGCTAACAGCGAAGCGACTACCATAGAAGAGTACAGACAGCTGGTAAAGGAGGAGCTCGAAGAGGAAGAATACGAGGATAGCGAAAACAACCGAAAGAGCGAGCTCTTCACCCAGATTGCAGAAAATGCAGAGGTAGCCAGCGTGCCGGAGGAAATTGTCGAATACGAAAAAACCACCTGCACTGAGACATATGAGATGATGTGCGAAAACTACGGATATACCTGGGACGAATTTTTGGAAGGAATGCAAATGACCCAGGAAGAGTTTGACGAGCAGCTGGCGACCTACGCGGAGGAAATGGCAAAGTACAAGATGATCGCTTATGCCCTCGCGGAGAATGAGGACGTTTCCATAAAGCACAAGGAAGTCATCGAAAATCTGCTTTCGCTTGCGGGTGTTGACTCGGAAGATGACTTTGAGTCGAGCTACGGAGTTACGCCTGATGAGTATGCGAAGACATATAACAGCTACGGAATGAAGGTATCTATGATGCTGGACGAGTCGCTGGATAAGATTTACGAGAGACTTTCGGAGTCGGCAGAATAGAGCATCGGGAAGAAAAGCCCGGGAGGAAGCCTCAAAAGAAAGGCTCGGGAGAAGGCCGCAGGAGATAGAATTTCCTGCGGCCGGAAACTACTATTTTGGGAGAAGAAATGTTAAGAGACGGACTTGGGGAAGGCAGCAGGTTTTCCGGCTGCCACCCTGCAGTAAATATAATATTTTACACATTTGCAATCGGGATTACCATGTTTTCGCAGGACCCGATATTTTTGGCTGTAACGACCGTCTTCGCATGGGGATATTCGATTTTACTGAAGGGGGCGCATCAGGCCAGGACAAATCTTCTTTTTCTGCTGCCGATCGTGCTCATAATGACCGTCGTTAACGGCTTGTTTACGCATAATGGCAAGACCGTGCTTTTTTTTCTGAACGACAGCAGGATAACCCTCGAGGCAATAGCCTATGGCGCGGCAGCGGCGCTGCTGCTGGGCGCAGTAATCATCTGGTTTGTAAGCTTCAATGTGGTGATGTCCTCGGACAAGCTGATCTACCTTTTCGGCAAGGCGGCGCCTGTACTTGGGCTAACACTTTCTATGATATTTCGCTTCGTACCCCTCCTCAAAAATCGATTCAAAGAAATCAAGATGGGGCAGGAATGCATGGGAAGGCATGTCGAAAAAGGACTTTTCACGAAGACAAGGCAGCTTTGCAAGGAGGTTTCGATATTGATTTCTTGGTCGCTGGAGGCTTCCATAGAAACATCGGACTCCATGGAGGCACGGGGATACGGACTTCACGGCAGAACCAGCTTTCACCTGTTCAAAATGTCGCCGACGGACTACTTGATGCTGGCGGTGGTGCTCGTAACGGGAGGGGCTGCTGCCATCGGCTGTGCCCTCGGCAGGACTAGCATATATTATTATCCGGTAATCAGGTTTGCCGAGTGGGATTATCTGAGAATAATCACGCTTGCAAGCTTTACGGCGCTTCTTGCGGCGCCGATGGTGCTGGACATCACGGGAGAAAAGAAATGGCAACGATTGAGGTTAGAAATTTAAGTTTTGCATATCCTACGGGAATCACCAAGGCGCTTGAGGATATTTCCTTCGAAGTGGAATCCTCGGAATTTGTCGTTGTCTGCGGCAAATCGGGCTGCGGCAAGAGCACATTGCTCCGCCAGCTAAAGAAAAATTTGATTCCCTACGGCGAGAAGTCGGGAACCGCATACTACGATGGCAAGGATATAGCCGCGATGGATGACAGGACAAACGCCTCAGAGATCGGCTTCGTGCAGCAAAATCCGGATAATCAGATAGTTACTGACAAGGTCTGGCACGAGCTTGCATTTGGGCTTGAGAGCCTGGGCCTTGACAATCAGTCCATCAAGCGGCGGGTAGCGGAGATGGCAAGCTTTTTCGATATACAGACCTGGTTCAGAAAGGATGTATCGGAGCTTTCCGGCGGCCAGAAGCAGCTTCTTAATTTGGCTTCGATCATGGTAATGCAGCCGAAGGTTCTGATACTGGATGAGCCGACCTCGCAGCTTGACCCGATCGCGGCAAGCGAATTCCTGAAGGTAATATATCGCATAAACAGGGAGCTTGGGACGACGGTCATCATCTCAGAGCACAGGCTCGAGGAACTATTTACAATGGCCGACCGCGTAATGGTCATGGACAAGGGCAAGATCATTGCCATGGACAGCCCATGGAATGTTGGAGATTATTTGGCAGGCAAAAGTCAGGAAGACAGACACCCCATGTTTTATGGACTGCCTGCCGTGATGAAGATATATTACAAGTGCAAATCCGCAGGCACGCCGGGACTCTTGCGGGATGGCAGAGAAATCGCGCCTCTTACCATAAGAGACGGAAGGCTTTGGCTGGAGCAGATACTGGAGGGGAGAAGCTTTGACCCGAAGGATCTCAAATCCGCAGCGGCAAAATCAGATGCCAAGGCACTTGCCAAACATGCGAAAAAAAGAGAAGATCAAAATACAGAAATAATCCGGGCAAAGAGCCTCTGGTTTCGCTACGAAAAAAACCTGCCCGATGTTCTGAGAGGGCTGAGTTTTGACGTGCGAGCCGGCGAGCTATTTTGCCTGCTTGGGGGAAATGGCGTGGGAAAGAGTACCACCCTCAAGGCCGTGAGCGGACAGATAATTCCCCAGTCGGGAAACATAACGGTAGACGGTACAAAGGTAAGAAAGAGCAATCTAAGAGAGCTTTTTGCCGGGAAACTGGCGATGCTGCCACAAAATCCCCAGGCACTTTTTACTGAAATTTCCGTCGAGGAGGAGCTGCTGGAGGCTGTATACTATGTAGATATGCCCGACCGGACGAAGGCAGAGAAGATAGAAGATATGCTCGCTCTCATGGAGATAGAGCATCTTCGCAAGGCCCACCCCTACGACCTTTCGGGCGGCGAGCAGCAGAGGCTGGCACTCGGCAAGATTCTCCTTCTGGAGCCAAAGGTCCTGCTGCTGGATGAACCTACCAAGGGGCTGGACCCGTTCTTCAAGATAACACTGGCAGCCATACTCAAAAAACTTACGGAGGCAGGAGTTACCATATTTATGGTCTCCCATGATGTGGAATTCTGCGCAGAATATGCGGACCGCTGCGCCATGGCATTCGACGGTGATATAGTCTCGACGGGAAATCCTACGGAATTCTTCGCCGGAAACAGCTTTTATACCACTGCCGCAAACAGGATTGCCAGGAGTTGGTTCCCCGAGGCGGTAACTTGGGAGGAGGTGGCCGAATGGGTAGAATGGGCTATGACGACAGCCAACTAGCGGCGCACCGAAAGAGAACCGCCGTCTCCTCAATCATGATATTCGTGCTGATTCCGATGACACTCTGGGCCAGCGTCCGATTTCTCGGCAGCACAAAATACATGGTAACCAGCCTTCTGGTCATCATATATACGATGCTGCCGTTTTTCATGATATACGAAAAACGCCGGCCGAAGGCCAGAGAAATCGTGTTGCTTGCCGTCATGACCGCAATTACGGTATTCGCGCATATCGCATTTCACCTTGCGGCAGTGCCCATCGGAACGGCTCTTGTAATAGTTGCCGGGATTTCCATGGGACCCGAGGCGGGGTTTCTCGTAGGAGCCCTCGCAAGATTCGTATGCAATTTCTATCAGGGGCAGGGGCCATATACGCCTTGGCAGATGTTCTGCTGGGGGCTGCTCGGATTCCTCGCGGGACTTGCATTTAACAAGGTAGCAGCCCAGAGGCTTACCATAGGAAAGGAAAAAATGAAGATTTCGCAGGACGGAACTTTCGCGGCTCTTGCCGCTCCGCTGCTCTGCCTGGCGGGATTTCTGGTGCTTGCATATATTTCCTATCTGCTGGTTCCGGCAGGAGATAATACGTTCTTTGGTTGGAGGATCTATGCCTTCGGAGCTTGCGGGCTCATAGCAGGAGTCCTTCTGCAGAGACGCAAACTCCCCGTAAACAGCATTACCATAACGGCCTTCACATTCGTGACGACGGTGATTTTGTACGGTGGCATCATGAACATGGCAACGCTCTTCTATACCATAGGATTTGACGTCAGCTTCAGCTCGCTGAGGCTTCTGTATATTTCGGGACTTCCTTATGACCTGACGCACGCGGCGCTTGCGTCGATATGCATGTTTTTTATGGGAAATCCGATGATAAAGAAGATCGAAAGAATAAAGGTAAAATACGGTATCTACCGCTAAAAGGAGGAAAATGGATATGGGGTGCATTCAAACAAATACGGAAAACTACAAGTTCTTTCAGCACAGGGCGTGCGAATTTTTTCCATGCCATGAGACAAATGATGAGGAAAATTTCAACTGCCTCTTCTGCTACTGCCCGCTCTATGCCCTAGGCGAAAATTGCGGCGGAAATTTCAAGATGACAGCCTTCGGATTTAAGGACTGCTCAGGCTGCATGCTTCCTCACAAACGGGATAATTATGACTATATCTGCGGCAGATTTCAGGAGATCGTGGAGCTTACCAAGAAGAAAGACTGAGCCGAGACTGAGCCAAAGCTGAGCCTGGAGCAGAATCTGAGCACAAAATCTTTGCTTGCCAAAAGGCCAAAGTTGGTATATGATACCTTAGCAAGGGGCAGGACATAGGAGGAAAAAGAGGAAAAAATGGAAATCGAGCTGAAATATTTTTTCGAGGACGAAGCTTCAAAGGATGCGATTTTTGATGACAAATACATTCGGAAAATTAAGGACGAAGGCTCCGAAATGCTGATTCCGATGCGCGCAATCTACATGGATACCCGGGATGGTGCCCTCATGAAAAAAGAAATGGCATTTCGCGCAAGGTTCGAAGGCACAAAGTGCGTAGCAACTCTCAAATGGGGCGGGAGCGCAGAGGATGGCCTTCACATTCGCGGCGAGCTCAATGTCGCGGTAGAGGAGGACTTCGCGCAAAATCCCACGATAGATGTCTTCAAGGGCAGCCAGATATATGACGAAATTGTATCTGCGGTAGGAGACGCGAAGCTGAGCCCGGTCATGGAAATGAGATATGCGCGCAGAGAGGTTCGCGTGGATACCGGCTCCTCCATCAGTGTGCTTACCGTAGACGAGGGCGAGATCATAACCCAAAATGGAAATGTCCCGATTTTGGAGCTCGAAATCGAGCTTTACACGGGAGATCAGGAGGATATGATCGCTCTCGGGCGAAAATTAGAGGAAAAATACCATCTAAAACCCGCAAACCGGAGCAAATACCAGCGTGGTCTGGAAATTTTGGGCTTTGCATAAAGCCTTTTTTTCTTTTTTGTGAATTTTGGAGGAAAATTCTCGCAAAATCGCCGTAAATTTTTGCGAAAAAGCTGATATTTTCTTTACTTTGAGGGTAATAAGAGTTATAATGAAAAGGATTATCAGAGGTTATAATACTTTTAGGAGGATATATTTTAATGAAAGCAACATTTATTTCAAGAGATAAGAACGCAGTCAAGTTCACCATGGAATTCAGCGCCGAAGAATTCGAACAGGCACAGATCAAGGTTTATCAGGAAGCCAAGAACCAATTCGAAATTCCGGGCTTCAGAAAGGGCAAAGCCCCTAGAAGCATTATCGAGAAGCACTATGGAGAGGGAGTTTTCTTCGAAGATGCCATCGACGCGCTTTTTAGACAGTCCTACGGCAACGCTCTTTCCGAGCTTGACCTTGAAGTGATCGACAGCCCTGCGGCAGAATTCAGCAAAATCGCAAAGGGCGAAGGCTTCATCGTTACCATTACGGTAGATTGTTTCCCAATCGTAGAAGTTAAGGACTACAAAGGCGTTGAAATCGAAAAAGTCCTTCAGGAAGTAAAGGACGAGGATGTTGAAAACGAGCTCAAGGCAGTCCAGAAGAGAAACGCGAGAATGCTTCTTGTAGAAAGACCGGCAAAAGAAGGAGACACGGTCCTCTTCGACTACGCAGGCTTCGTAGGCGAGGAGCAGTTCGAGGGCGGCACCGCCGAAAGACAGGAACTTGTTCTGGGCTCAGGAATGTTCATTCCGGGATTCGAAGAACAGCTCATCGGCGCGACTCCGGGAGAAAAGGTTGACGTAAAGGTTACCTTCCCGACGGAGTATCACGCGGAAGACCTTGCAGGCAAAGACGCGGTATTCCACTGCCTCGTTCACGAAATCAAGGAGGAGCAGCTTCCGGAGCTTGACGACGAATTCGCCAAGGATGTAAGCGAATATGACACATTGGAAGAGCTGAAACAGGCAAACAGAGAAAGACTCGAGTCCTATGCCAAGTCATCAGCCGAAAATCAAATGAAGGACGCAGCCATCGGCAAGGTAGTCGAGGCAAACGATGTTGATGTACCGAGGGCAATGGTAGAAGACGAGATCGACCGCATGGTAGGCGAGCTCAACCAGCAGATGAGATACCAGGGAATCACGGTTGAACAGTATCTGCAGTATACTGGCAAGAACATGGCAGACTTCAGAGAAGAGATAAGACCTGAGGCCGAAAAAGCCGTAAAGACCAGAATCATCCTCATGGGCATCGTAGAAGCAGAGAAGATCGAAGTTTCCGCAGAAGAAATCGAAAAGGAACTCGAAACCATGGCAGCTCAATACCAGATGACGGCAGACAAGATCAAAGAAATGATAGGCGTGGAGAACCTGACCTTCCTCCAGAAGGATCTGCAGGTAAAGAAGGCAATCGACTTCATCTACGACAACGCCAAGATCAAATAATTTCGCAGCCGAAAACAATCAAAACAATCGAAAACAACCGAAAAAAATGGAAACGGAACCGAAAAACCGATAAAACCAAAAACGGGACCGAAAACCGAAAAATCGAAACAAAAAAGGGGGAAGCAGGATGGCTTTGGTACCATATGTAATTGAACAGACCAGCAGAGGGGAAAGGTCTTACGATATTTATTCCAGACTGCTAAAGGACAGAATAATTTTCATAGGTGAGCAGATCGACGAGCATATAGCCAGTTTGGTAGTTGCACAATTACTATTTTTGGAGGCTGAAGATCCGGAAAAGGATATCTGCATCTACATCAACAGCCCGGGCGGCTCCGTTACCGCAGGGATGGCAATCTATGATACGATGCAATATATCAAGCCCGACATTTCGACTATATGCGTAGGCATGGCCGCGAGCATGGGAGCATTTCTGCTTTCGTCGGGAACGAAGGGAAAGCGCTATGCTCTTCCGAATGCCGAGATCATGATTCACCAGCCGCTTGGCGGAGTAAACGGACAGGCGGAAGACATCAAGATCCATGCGGAATGGATATTAAAAACGCGCGAAAAGCTCAACAGGATTTTGGCTGCAAATACCGGACAGCCGCTCGAAAAGCTTGAGCGCGACACGGACAGAGATAACTTTATGGGAGCAGAAGAGGCTTGTCAATACGGACTGATTGACAAGGTAATCAGCTCCAGATAACGAGGGGGACAGGTATGAGTAATTACGAAGAGGAAAGCAAGCTAAGATGCTCCTTTTGCGGCAAACCGCAAAATCAGGTAAGGCGTCTTGTTGCGGGACCCGGAGTATATATATGCGACGAATGCGTTGAAATCTGCAATGATATTCTCAAGACAGATTACGATGAGCCTAAGACACAAGGAGGCAGCTATAAGCTCCCAAAACCAAAGGAGATAACGGAAATTCTTTCGCAATATGTTATCGAACAGGACGAGGCCAAGAAGGCTCTTGCCGTCGCAGTTTATAACCACTACAAGAGAATAACGGCAGCAGATGCAAATGACGATGTAGAGATCCAAAAGAGCAATATCGTAATGATAGGGCCTACGGGCTCCGGCAAGACACTGCTTGCGCAGACGCTCGCAAGAATTCTGGATGTTCCATTTGCCATTGCGGACGCCACGGCGCTCACAGAGGCAGGATATGTAGGAGAAGATGTTGAGAATATCCTGCTTAAGCTCCTGCAGGCAGCGGACTGGGACATCGAAAAGGCCCAAAAGGGCATAATCTATGTTGACGAGATCGATAAGATTTCGCGCCGCTCCGAGAATCCGTCCATTACAAGAGACGTGAGCGGAGAAGGCGTGCAGCAGGCGCTCCTTAAGATCCTGGAGGGAACCGTTGCTAACGTACCGCCGCAGGGCGGACGCAAGCATCCGCACCAGGAATTCCTGCAGTTCGATACCACGAACGTTTTGTTCATATGCGGCGGAGCATTCGACGGGCTTGACAAAATCATTCAGCGCAGGATGGGCGAAAAGGTCATAGGCTTCAATTCCGAGATAAAATTAGAAAAGCCCGAGGAGAATAAGCTCCTTTCTCAGGTAAGACCGGAGGACCTCCTAAAATTCGGACTTATTCCTGAGTTTATCGGAAGACTTCCGGTAATGGTTACGCTCGAAGAGCTTTCTGAGAATGCGCTGGTACGCATCATCACCGAGCCGAAGAATGCGCTCCTGAAACAATACAAGAAGCTTTTCAAGATAGACGGCGTTGAGCTTGAAGTTGAAGAGGATGCCATTCGGGCAATCGCAAAGAAGGCACTCGAAAGAAAGACCGGCGCCAGAGGCCTGCGAAGCATTCTGGAAGGCGTAATGACGGATATCATGTACGAGATTCCGTCTCGAGACGACGTAACCAAATGCATCATAAACGCGGCAACCATCACGGATGACCAAAAGCCTGTTCTGGTAACAGGAGCAAAAGACGAGGCAGCGGCCTCATAAATACAAGAGCATATGGGCGGCTTCGGTCGCCTGTTTTCTATATTCCCATTGGAGGACAGTTATGACACAAAGATTGATAATGCCATGCGTTCCGCTGCGTGGGCTTTCGGTTTTCCCGAGGACTATCTTGCACTTTGACATAGGCAGGGAAAAATCCGTCAAGGCTCTCGAGAATGCAATGGCAACGGACAAAATGCTATTTTTGACCTCGCAAAAGGACGATAATATCCTGCTTCCGACACCGGAGGACTACTACTGGGTCGGTACGGTGGTTCGAATCAAGCAGATGCTCAAGGTTCAAGGAGATGCGGTTCGCGTTTTGGTCGAAGGACAGTATCGCGCAAGGATAAGCTCCATCGTGACCGAGCAGCCGTTTGTTCTCTGCGAGATTGAGGAGATGGATATAATCCCCGCAGACCCGGATGAGCCCGAGACTGAGGCAATGATGCGCTCGGTGCTCGATGCCTTCGACGAGTACATATCACTTCAGCCAAACATCAAGGACGAGATATATGATCTCATATGCTCTATCGAGGAGCCGGACATTTTCGCGGACACCCTCGCGATGCAGCTCAATCTGAAGATAAGCACCAAACAGGAACTGCTGGAGGAGGCGGATGTCAAGAAACGCCTAACAAGCCTCAACCGAATTTTGCTCGAAGAAAATCAGATCCTGCGACTTGAGAGAGACATCTCCGAAAAGGTCCAAGAAAGCGTCAAGCAGAATCAGAAGGAATACATCCTGCGTGAGCAGATGAAGGTCATTCAGGACGAGCTCGGTTACGGCGAAGAAGCCGCTGGCGAGGCGGCAAGATGGACAGAAGAACTCGAGGCACTGGGACTTCCGGAGAAGATCGAGGACAAGGTAAAAAAAGAAATAAGCAAATTTACCAAGATGATTCCGACATCCGCAGACAGCGGTGTCATCAGAAATTATGTAGAGACCATATTGAGCCTGCCCTGGAAAAAATCGCAAAAGACGAATTCCGACCTGAAGAAGGCAGAGAAAATTCTCAATGAGGACCACTACGGCATGGAAAAGGTCAAGGACAGGATCCTCGAATATCTGGCCGTCATTCACCTCAACAAGGCGATAAAGGGTCCGATCATCTGTCTCGTAGGCCCTCCGGGAGTCGGCAAGACCTCGATCGCACGCTCCATCGCCAGGGCAACAGGCAGAGACTTCGTGCGTATGTCCCTGGGCGGCGTTAGGGACGAGGCCGAGATCAGGGGCCACAGGCGAACTTATATCGGCGCGATCCCAGGCAGAATTATTTCGCTCATAAAGGATGCAGGCTCCGATAATCCGGTATTTCTCTTCGACGAGGTGGACAAGATCGGAGCGGATTTTAAGGGCGACCCTGCCTCAGCACTGCTCGAGGTCCTGGACCCTGAGCAGAACAAGGAATTTACGGATCATTTCCTGGAAGTGCCTTTTGACCTATCGAAGGTCATGTTCATAACGACCGCAAACAGCGTCGATACCATTCCGCGGCCGCTGCTTGACAGAATGGAAGTCATCGAGGTTTCCGGATATACAGAAGAAGAAAAGGTAAAGATTGCGCAGCAATATCTTATCCCCAAGCAGCTCAAGGCACACGGACTCAAACCGAAGAACTTTTCGATCAGCGAGAAGACCCTCCGGGATCTGATAAATTATTATACCAGAGAGTCCGGCGTAAGAAATCTCGAGCGCGAAATCGGCAGCCTTTGCCGAAAGGTGGCACGCAAGATAGTTAGCAAGAAGGGGACTTCATTCAAGATCACCCCGGTAGGCCTCGAAAAATACCTTGGCAAGAAGCGCTTCCGCTACGATATCGCACAGGGCCAAGGCGAGGTCGGCGTAACGACGGGAATGGCCTGGACACAGGTCGGCGGAGATACGCTGTATATCGAGACGGCGCTGGTTCCCGGCAAGGGCAAGATTCAGCTCACGGGACAGCTCGGCGATGTTATGCAAGAGTCTGCGCAGGCTGCCATTACATATATTCGCTCCATTGCCTCAGAACATGGCATCGAGGATTTTCACGAAAAATACGACCTGCATGTGCACGTTCCCGAGGGAGCGGTCCCAAAGGACGGGCCTTCTGCCGGAGTTACGATGTTTACATCGGTTATGTCCGCGCTTACGCAAACGCCGGTCCGCAAGGATGTTGCTATGACAGGCGAAATTACCCTCCGCGGGAAGATCCTGCCCGTAGGCGGAATCAAAGAAAAAGTCCTGGCAGCGCACAGAGCCGGAATCAAGACCATATTGCTTCCTGCGGATAACGAGGCGGACATAGACGACATTCCGCAGAGCGTCAGAAAAGAGCTGAATTTCGTGCTCATAAAAAATGCCGAAGAAGCATTAAAATATGCTATGGAAAAATGATAGGAAATGTAGTATGATTATAAAGAAAGCAGAACTTGAAACCGTTGCGGTCAAAAGGAGCGCTTATCCTGAGGACAATATGCCCGAAATCGCCTTCGCAGGAAGATCGAATGTGGGCAAGTCCTCTCTTCTGAATCTTCTGACCGGCCGAAAGAGCCTCGCGCGAGTTTCGGGCTCGCCCGGAAAGACTCGGACGATAAACTTTTACCGCATAAATGACGAGTTTCGAATCGTGGACCTGCCGGGATACGGATATGCGAAGGTCTCAAAGAGCGTGTCCGAAAACTGGGGGCAGATGATGGAAGAATACTTCCAAAACAGGCACAGCCTCCGAAAGGTCGTGCAGCTTGTGGACATTCGGCACGCACCATCCGCGCAGGACATACAGATGTACGAATATCTGCGCCACTACGGGCTCGACGGACTCATCGTTGCAACGAAGGCGGACAAGGTATCGCAAAATGAGATGCAAAAATGCCTCAGGCTCATAAGAACCGCGCTGAAGCTCGGACAAGAAGACTTGGTTATTCCCGTCAGCGCCCTAAAAAAGAAGGGCTGCGACAATCTCCTTGATGAGATTGAGAAGATATTGGAGGGCTAAATGCAGTTTTTCACTTGGACATTTATCAGAGGAAGACTCAGAGCAATCGTAAGCATGATGAAGGATAAGACCGTGCCTCTGCGCAAGAAGGCGCTGGTGGTATTTGGACTCATATATCTTCTGCTGCCTGTGGATTTGATCCCGCCGGTGCTTTTTCCGTTCGGATTTCTTGATGACCTGGTCCTCTGGATATGGATCATCTGGCACCTCAAGGACACCCTCGACCAATATTGGCTCGGCGAAAAAACCGTCGATTATTCGAAAGAATTTAAGCACAAAAATATAATAGAGGGAGTAGACTTTACCGTTGACCACGACGGCAAGGACGTCAAAACCGAAAAAAAGGATATATAGATATATAATAAGAAGGATACAAAAGGATATATACGATGGAAAATAACGAAATAGGAAAGATTTTATTTACGGAAGAACAGATCTCGCAAAGAGCCCGCGAAATCGCAGAAGAGATAGACCGCGACTACGCAGGAGAAAAGATCTATCTTGTCGGGACCCTAAAAGGCGCAGTTATGTGGATGGCAGAGCTGATGAAGAACATAAAGAGCGATGTTGAGATCGACTTTATCGCGGCCTCCAGCTATGGCTCCGGAACAACAACCTCAGGAGTTGTCAAGATAAAAAAGGATCTGGACGGAGACATCTACGGCAAGAACGTCATCATCATCGAGGACATCGTAGATACCGGAACGACCCTGAAGCATCTCAAGGCTCACCTTGCCGACAGAAACCCGAAGAGCATCAAGATCTGTACGCTTCTTGACAAACCTTCCCGCAGATTGGTAGACCTTACTGCGGACTATGTCGGATTTTCCATAGAAAATCTCTTCGTGGTCGGCTACGGCCTGGACTACGACCAGAAATATAGGAATTTGCCTTACGTAAGCTATCTCGAAGGATGAGGGAGCAACAAAACAGTTTAATATTTTTTAGATGAAAAGGAGATATACAAAAATGGCATACGAAGTAAAAATCGGATTATCAAACAAACACCTGCACCTGAGCAAGGAGCACATCGAAATTTTGTTCGGCAAGGGACACGAGCTTACGCCGACCAAACCGTTGGTTCAGCCGGGTCAGTTTGCATGCGAAGAAAAGGTTGACATCGTAGGACCGAAGAACACCCTCAAGGGCATCAGAGTTCTGGGACCTGCAAGAGCCGAAACTCAGGTTGAGCTTGCAATGACAGACGCAAGATCGATCGGCATCAAGGCACCGATAAGAGAATCCGGCAAGCTCGAAGGAACTCCGGGCTGCAAGATCATCGGACCATGCGGCGAAATCGAAATCGACCACGGCGTAATCATCGCGCTCAGACACGTTCACCTGAACGACGAGCAGGCTGCTGAGGCAGGCGTAAAGGACGGCCAGTTCGTAAGCATCAAGATCGAAGGCGAAAGAGGCCTTGTATTCGACAATGTCCTCGTAAGAGCAGGCGCAAAGCACGAAAGAGAAGTGCATCTTGACACCGACGAAGGAAACGCAGCCGGCTGCGGCCCTGATACTGTTTGCACAATTATTAAATAGTTTTTAGCATGGGGTAAAGGCCGCCTGCAAGGCGGCACTTGCCCCAGATTTTTACCAAAGGGGAAGTATTGATGAGAAAGGGCAATATTCTGCTTTCTATTCTTGTAAGTATAACGATATGCATATTTCTTGTTACATTATCACAGAATGTGGTAGCAAGGACATCCGGAGTATATTCATTCTATTTTAATGATACCGCCGCTATTTCGAAGCTTTATGTAGACATTTCCAGCAGTCAGTTCGCAGGGGAGATTGCGGGATTCTTTAACTCCTTCAGGCCGAGCGAGTTTCAGATCTATGAGGACACGGGATACGATTTGCAAGGGGTATTCGACGAAGACGAAAGCTATAATATGATGCAGGTAAAAAAATGGATAGACATAAGCGGCCTGCTTTGCATAGTAAGCTTTCTTATAACAGCCGGAATTTATTTCTTGATGTTGAGGGCGGGCCAAAAGAAGCTTCT
>CAVGEP010000021.1:0-15338 GCA_963628105.1 Alistipes communis | reverse complement strand
ATGTATATGTATTCAGATACATATTGAGAATGAAAATAATTTGCACTCAATTCAAAAAAGCCTTGCATCTGCAAGGCTTTTGCTTTAGAATTAGATAGTACATGATAGAAGGAGGACAAAAAATGACGCACATCAAGACTATCGAAACACGCGATCTCGCAAAGAGCGTAAAGGACGGCGGCTGCGGCGAATGCCAGACTTCCTGCCAGTCCGCTTGCAAGACTTCTTGCGGCGTAGCAAACCAGCCTTGCGAAAACAAGGAAAAATAAAATCGGGCGAAAGTCTGTCCGCCTGTACTTCGAGAGGGTGCAGGCGGTATTTTTTTGGAGGGAAAAACCATTGATACATCAATATAAATTAAACGGATACAATATCGTACTGGACACATACTCCGGCGCGATCCACGCGGTAGATGACCTTGCCTACGACGTCATTGCCATGTACAAGGAGGCGACACCGGAAGAAATCTGCGAAAAAATGCTAAAAAAATACGCCGAAAACCCGGAAATTACAAGGGAAGAAGTCGAATCGTGCATTGACGATGTGACGGAGCTTGAAAAATCCGGCAAGCTTTTTTCCCCGGACATCTACGAGGGCATTTCGGGGGATTTCAAGAACAATTCTCGGGATATAAAAGCCCTTTGCCTGCACGTTGCTCACAGCTGCAACCTGAACTGCAGCTATTGCTTTGCGGGACAGGGAAAATATCAGGGAGAAAGTGCCCTGATGTCCCTTGAAGTGGGGAAAAGAGCCCTGGACTTTCTCGTGGAAAATTCGGGGAATCACAGAAATCTTGAAGTGGACTTTTTCGGGGGAGAACCTCTGATGAACTGGGAAGTGGTGAAAGAGCTTGTAGCCTATGGCAGAAGCCTTGAAGAGGCAAGTGGCAAGAGGTTTCGCTTCACCCTCACCACCAACGGCGTAAATGTGGACGAGGATGTAATGGAATTTGCGAGCAGGGAAATGCACAATGTGGTTATGAGCATTGACGGCAGACAAGAGGTGCACGACCGCTTTCGGGTGGATTATCAGGGCAGAGGCAGCTACGAAAAGATCGTTCCGAAATTTCAAGAGTTTGCAAGGCGCAGGGGCGATAAGGACTACTATGTTCGGGGAACCTTTACCCATGCCAACACGGATTTTGTAAATGATATATTGCATTTAGCCGATTTGGGATTTACGCAGCTTTCCATGGAACCGGTGGTTTGCAGCACGGACAGCCCCTCGGAGCTGACCGAGGAAGACCTGCCGATTTTGTTCGGAGAATATGAACGGCTTGCAAAGGAAATGCTTGCCCGCCGTAGGGCAGGAAAGCCCCTTACCTTCTATCACTACATGATCGATCTGACCCACGGCCCTTGCATTTACAAGCGAATCGCAGGCTGCGGCTCCGGTACGGAGTATTTTGCGGTCACTCCTCAGGGAGAACTTTACCCTTGCCACCAGTTTGTGGGGGACGAAAAATATCTCATGGGAAACATTTGGGATGGCGTGAAAAACGAAGCTGTGCAGGAAAAGTTTAGAAAATGCAATGTCTATTCCCGCAGAGAATGTGACGACTGCTGGGCAAGGCTGTATTGCTCCGGAGGCTGTGCGGCAAATGCTTATCATGCTACCGGGGACATCAATGGTGTCTACGAATACGGCTGCAAGCTTTTCCGCAAGCGCATGGAATGCGCCATCATGATGAAAGTCGCCGAGGAAATCGACGGATAGCTAGGGAAGTTGACAGATAGCCGAGTAAATTGACGGATAGCCGAGTAAAATAAAGTTAGACTTTAGATTTACCGGGGACTCGCTCTATGCGGCAAAAGACTCCGGCCATACATATCCGCAATAAAGGGAATTTCAAATAAGTTTTGCAGTTTGTAATCGCAAAACTATTGACATTTTATGGCAATTGACATGATTTTTTTTTCAGGGCACTTGCGAAAAAAGCCTTGCATTTGCAAGGCTTTTGCTATATAATGATAAAGCACGATTGTGCACGGGCACAGGATGGGAATCCGTCCGGGACCCGAAACTAATATATTTAGTATATCGAAAAAGATTTCGGAAGGAAGAAAGTTCCCCGAAATCCCAGTAGACAAAGCCGAAACAGATTTTCTCCGCAGCCTTGCGATGGCGCGGAATGCGGATCCCCGCGAAAATCCCAGTAGGCGGAAAGGAAAGAAAATGAAGTCATTCATCGCAAAACCTGCGGAGGTTGAACGTAAGTGGTACGTCATCGACGCAGAAGGCAAGACTCTCGGAAGACTTGCATCAGAGGTTGCTTCTATCCTTCGCGGAAAGAAGAAACCGATTTACACACCGCACGTTGACTGCGGCGATTATGTAATCGTTATCAACGCTGAAAAGGTTGAGGTTACAGGCAAGAAGAGAAAAGAAAAGATTTACAAGAGACATACCGGTTATCCGGGCGGTCTTCGCGAAATCACATTTGAAAAACTTCAGGCAAAGAAGCCGGACGAAATCATCAGACATGCCGTAAAGGGCATGCTTCCTGACGGAAAGCTCGGCAGACAGATGTACAAAAAGTTAAAGGTTTACGCAGGCGCAGAGCATCCGCATACTGCACAGCAGCCGGAAACTTGGGAATTTTAGGGAAAGGGAGGAATAGACAATGGCAAAGATTCAATATCAAGGAACAGGCAGAAGAAAAAGTTCAGTTGCTAGAGTTAGACTCATCCCCGGAACTGGAAAGATCACTGTCAACAAAAAAGATTTAGAAGATTATTTCGGAATGGAAATTGTTAAGAGAGAGGTTAAAAGACCTTTCGAAGTCGCAGGCTGCGAGGGCAAGTTTGATGTTATCGCAACCGTTCACGGCGGCGGATTCACAGGACAGGCAGGAGCCCTCAGACATGGTATCTCAAGAGCTCTTTGCGTAGCCGACAAGGAGGCTTACAGAGCACCGCTGAAGGCAGAAGGCTTCTTAACAAGAGATCCGAGAATGAAAGAAAGAAAGAAATACGGACTCAAAAAAGCAAGAAGAGCAAGCCAGTTCTCAAAGCGTTAGTCCGCGAAATTTCGCAAACTTTCACGAAAAAAGTTCATACAAGACTTTTCAAGGTGCTGCCTTATGGGGCGGCATCTTTTTTTGCGCATAAAAAAGTATACCCTTTCGGGTATACTTAAGCCAGTCTTTTCATAACCTAAAACATTTGCCGTTTTCGTAAAAGCCTCTACAGCAGCGGCAGCTTATTCAGGATGATAGTGAAGATTACCATGCCGAACAGGGCGAAAGGATAGGTTGCGCCGTAGCCCGCACCGGGGTCGTCGCTGCCCACCGCATCCGTCGCGGCTCCAAGTCCCGGAGTTGAGGTCATGCCGCCGCAGATTGCGCCGGAGAGCATGATCCAGTTGAGCTTGAATACATAGCGGCCCACGAAGAATCCTGCCATGATCGCAACGGCGCCAACGCCAAGGCTGACAAGGGCAAGGGTGATGCCGGAGCCTGTAAGAGCGTCCACCGCACCGTAGCCGTAGTTAAGTCCTACAATGGCAAGGAAAAACGCGAGGCCAAGTTCACGGATGATTGCAAGAACTTTCGGATCCATGCGGAAAGAAAGCGGTCCGATTTTGCCGATATATCCAAGAATCAGCGAGCCGATCAGAATGCCGCCAGTGGATTCGAGGCTGACATAGCCCAGAGGTCCCATGTAGATTTTCACGGAGCCTAGCAGATATCCTGCAAAACATACGATTGAAAAGGAAAGTATGCTGAAATCCGTGGTTTCCACCTGCCGGACACCGCCGGTTTCCCGGGCGGATTCCATTTCCTCCCGGTAGGCGCGCTTTTCCGCCTCCACATCGAAACGAAAGATAACGCTGAGGAAATTGACCGCTAGAATTACGATAATCACGCCGAAAGGATAACCCACAGCGGAGCCGATTCCCACCTGAGCGGTAGCTTGATTGATATAAGCCTGCTTCTGCTCCTTGGAGAGGGAAGGGGTGTTTTCGACGGTAAGCCCCGCATATTTGGCATCGAGAGCCAGAACCTCCAGAACCGATTCCTTTTCCTCGGCAGTCATGGACGGATAATCCTCTGCGTACTCTCCTGCCTGTATTTCGGAGGTTTCCAGAGCGGAGGCAAGACCAGGAGAGCTTGTCATGGCGCCCGTATAGACTCCGGCAACCGCATAGGAATTGGTATTCTTTACGATCGCCGTGCAGGCGTAGGTGGCTCCCGCGCCCACAAGGGTTATCAAAAGGCCCAGAACCACGAATTTCGAGCCGTATTTTTTTAGGACGATTGCAAGGTCCTTGGATGCCAGAAGCCCGACCGCTGCCACAAAGAAGAACAGCGCAGCGGTGAAAAAGTAGGAATTTATGACCTTGCCGCCGTTGCCTTCCATGATCTGAGCCGCCGCCTTAAAGCCTGCGGCGGTCTCGTCCCCCGCAGTATAAAGCTTCTCTGCAAAGCCATAAACCACAAAACCTATCGCAAGACCCACGAACATGGCGCCGGAGGTTCCGAAGCTGAACTTGCCGAATTTTATCTTTCCGAACAAGAGCCCCAGAGCAACCGTCACAAACATGAGCACGAAGGGGCTCAAAGCGATGCTTATTATATCAAATTTTACAAAATCCATATATTCGCCTCCACAAAATAATCAGATAATTAAATTATAACAAATTAGGGACAAATCTCAACCGAAGAAATGCAAAAAAACGCAAAAATGCCCATAAAAATGTTCATTTTTTGTATAAATGATGTTATGATAGTGGGACAAAGGAGATATGAGATGAATTCACATTTAGAAATGTTTATTATCTGCGGGATTTTTTTGATCATAGGAGTCTTTCTCGGAAACGGCGCCGTGTGGGTATTTAACAGAATACCGGGGAAGTGGCTGGTAGATTACGGCCAGGAGCCGGACGAAGAGCTTGCCCGCCCGACGCACCAGAGGATAAGAAGCACACCCTGGAAATACGTCTTTACCGGATTTTTTATCGTGGTTGGCATAAAAATGGGGCTTGATAATCCATTTTATGCCTTCGCAGCGGTATTTGCGACCTGGATTCTGCTCGAGATATCGATTGCTGACATAAAATACATGATTGTGCCGGATCAGTTTGTGCTGATGCTGCTGATATGCGGGCTTGGGATGATCCCTCAGACAGAAGGAGGACCCGGGGACTGCCTGATAGGGGCAGCCATCGGCCTGGCACTGACCGCATCCGTTGCGCTGGTGGGGAGGCTCGTATACAAAAAATGCGCTGTAGGCGGCGGAGATATCAAGCTGTTTGCAGGCCTGGGGCTGCTGACAGGGGTACAGGGAATTCTCTTTATCTTCGTAGTCAGCACTTTTGCGAGCGCCGGACATTTTGCATGGCTGCTTCTCCGAAAAAAGGCAAAGCCCACCGACGAAAGACCCATGGCTGCATATATTTCCGGGGCCGCGGTTTTGTACATGGCAATTTTCCGAGAAATATTGTATAATGGAATTAGCATTTCGCTTTGAAAATTTGGCATTTTGAAATAAGCGGCAGCCGAACCGAAGACCACAGAAGAAAATAAAAGAAATAACAGAGAAAAACAAAACAGAAGGAAACAAAACAGAAGGAAACAAGAAAACCGGATATGGAAAGAAACATTCTGCTTACAATCGAATACGACGGAAGCTGCTTCAGCGGATGGCAGCGGCAGCCGAATGTCAGGACTGTGCAGGGGGAGCTCGAGAGAGTTTTGTCGAAGGTCTGCGCCTGCGATATTTCCATAAATGGCACAAGCCGCACGGATGCAGGGGTTCACGCCCTGGGGCAGAGGGCATCCTTTAAGGGCGAGTTCGGAATTCCTACGGACAAAATTTGCCTTGCAGCAAATAATCTTCTGGCGGGAGGACAAAATTCGCAGAGGGGCGTGGGCGATGTGAGGATAATTGAGGCACGCCAGGTGCCGCCAGGCTTCCATGCCAGGTTCGACTCGAAGGGCAAAACCTACAGGTATATCATCAGAAACAGCCCGGAGGTTGATATCTTCAGACGCAATTATTGCTACGAGATCCGAAAGCCGCTGGAGACGGAGAAAATGCGAGAGGCGGCCGCGCAAATAGTAGGAACGCATGATTTTGCCTGCTTTCAGGCGGCAGGAGGAAACGAAAGGCTAACGACGGTGCGAACAATTCACAGACTCGACATTTACAACGAGGCAGAAAATGTTATAATTGAGATAACTGGCGACGGCTTCCTATATAATATGGTAAGGATTATCACCGGCACGCTGGTAGAGGTGGGCCTCGGAAAGAGGCTTCCGTCACAAATAAAAGGAATTATCGAAAGCAGGAACAGACAAAATGCGGGCCATACGGCACCCGCGGAAGGCCTGTACCTCGTGGAAATATTTTATTAAGAAACGAAAATACAAAAGTGGAGGAGATCTATCTATGAAAAGACCGAGCTGGGATGAATATTTTATGGAAATGGCGGAGCTTACCGCAAAGCGCTCAACCTGCATGAGAAGGAATGTGGGAGCAGTTATCGTAAAAGACAAGCGGGCGATTGCCACCGGATATAACGGTGCGCCTATGGGAATAAAGCACTGCGAAGAAAGGGGCGGCTGCCTGAGAGAAAAACTGGGAGTGCCATCAGGTCAAAGACACGAGCTTTGTATGGCTCTTCACGCGGAGCAAAATGCCATCATTCAGGCGGCCTCTATGGGCCACGCCATCGAGGGCGGAACCATTTACATCACCCATCAGCCCTGCGTGATCTGCGCAAAGATGATCGTAAACGCGGGGATAAACAGAATCGTGGTTCGGGAGGGGTACCCGGATGAGCTTTCCCTCGAGATCCTTGACGAAGCAGGACTTAAGGTGGAAAAACTCGAGAAGGCGGACAGAGAGATATAAAGATATAGAAATATAGAGATATAGGATTACAAAGAGATAAATATACAATCGGGGGAAATACCAATGTGGTAATAAGCCCGAATCAGGAGAAAATAATATATGTATAGTACACTTTGGATGACATTTTTGCTGGCTTTCGTGCTTTCCCTTGCCATGACGCCGGTTGCGATAAAAATTGCCCCGAAGATAGGCGCGATGGATATACCCAAGGACACGAGGAGAATGCACACAAAAGCGATGCCAAGGTTCGGCGGACTTGCGATTTTCGTGGGAACCACCGTATCTACGGCAGTATTCCTGCTTCAGCTGGATAACAGGATAACGGGAATTTTGATCGGAGGCGTGCTGATCTACACGCTCGGGGTCATCGACGACCTGAAAAATCTGCCTGCTAAGGTCAAATTCCTCGGGCAGACGGTGATTGCGATAATCATGTATACGTACGGCCTTAGAATCGAATTTATAGGAAACTTCTTCGGCGGCGGCAGGAGCGAGCTCGGGACGGTGCTTTGCTTTATCGTTACGGTGCTTTGGATCGTGGGAATTACCAACACGGTAAACCTCATAGACGGGCTTGATGGTCTAGCAGCGGGGACTTCCGCTATCGCCTCCCTTTGCATCGCCTATGTGGCATATATTCACGGGATGTATCTTGCCTCAGGAGCCATGCTGGCGCTGGCGGGAGGCGCTCTTGGATTTTTGCCATATAATTTTTATCCCGCGAAGATTTTTATGGGTGACGGAGGCTCCCTTTACCTCGGGTTCATGCTGGCAACCATGTCCATCATCGGGCCTGTAAAGAGCGCGACTATAGTTGCGGTTATCATTCCAGTGCTGGTGCTTGGGGTTCCTATTTTCGATACGGCATTTGCGATTTTCAGGAGAATCGTAAACAAGCGGCCGATTATGGAGGCTGACAAAGGGCATCTGCACCACAGGCTTATGAAGCTTGGATATGGGCAGAGACGCGCGACGCTGATGCTGTATGGCGTAAGCGGAATCATGGGCGTTGCTGCGGTTACCTTTAGCAGAGATCTGTTTGTGGAAACTGCGGGGCTTTTTGCCATTGCCTTTATGCTGATTTATATTTTCCTGACGGACGCAAACCACATCATGCCACAGATAAAAAATCCGGATGATGTGAATGCGGAGAAAACGGAAGTGGAAACCGAAAATCCGGAGGTTCCGGACAGAACCGAAGCCGCCGTGGAGGACATGAAAAGCGGGGAAAAGGGAGGAGAAAAGATTGACAACGAAAAGCAAATGGAAGAATAAAAAGGTTTTGGCGATCGCGCTGTCCCTTGCAATGATACTGGCATTAGGAACGGGCTGCGGACAGGCGAAGGACGAAGCTCCGTCCACCGTGAGCGAAATCGTGGAGATTGCTACCCTGAACGGGCCAACGGGCATGGGAATGGCAAAGCTCATGGATATGACTGACAAATACAGCATCACGACCTATCAGGCGCCTACGGATATTACATCGAAGCTCATAAGCGGGGAGGTAGACGTGGCGGCGCTTCCATCGAACATGGCGGCGGTTCTGTATAACAAAACCCAGGGAGAAATTGTGGCAATCAGCCCGATTGCGCTGGGAGTGCTGTATATCCTGGGAAATGACGCAGAAATTGAAAGCGTCAGCGACCTCAAAGGAAAGACCATTTATGCAAGCGGCCAGGGAGGAACGCCGGAATATGTGCTTCAGAAGGTGCTTGAGACGGCGGGACTGGACCCGGAAAAGGACATTACCGTAAAATGGCTGGCAAATCATGCCGATGTCAACCAGAAGCTGCTCAGCGAAGAGGGAACGATCGCCATGGTTCCGGAGCCCTTCGTATCTACGGCTCTTGCCGCAGGAAATGAAAATGTGAAACAGATTTTCGACATGAACGAGCTGTGGCAGGAGGCAACAGGCCAGGAGCTTCCTATGGGAGTGTTGGTGGCGCGAAAGGATTTTGTGACGGGAAGACAGGCTGATTTGGAAGTCCTTCTTGCGGATTATGAGAAGTCTGTAGAATTCGTAAATGGTGATGCGGATGAGGCGGCGGCATTGATCGTGGAGAAAGGATTTATCGGCAAGGAAGAAATTGCAAAATCCGCTATCGGAAGATGCAAAATCGTCCTTTATTCGGGCGAAAGCGCGAGCGAGGGCGCGGCAATCCTAAAGACATTCAACGAAACCCTATATGAGATGGAGCCTGCTTCGGTAGGCGGCAGTTTACCGGACGATGAGTTATATTATGGGAAAACCCAATAACCAAGGGGAAAAGGTACAAAAGAATATACGAAAAGAGAAGAAAAGCAAGCAAGGCAGATGGCTCATGGTCTGCCTTGCTTGGCTTGTTATTTGGCAGACGTGCGCGGTGCTTGCGGGAAGCGAGCTTCTAATGCCGAGTCCCCTTGCAACGCTGCGGGCGATTTGCCGCCTTGCGGGGGAAAAGAGCTTCTATGCCGACGCGGCATGGACGATTGCGAGATGCATAATCGCAATGCTTCTTTCCCTTGGGGCGGGAATGGCGGCAGCTCTTGCGGCATATAAGCAGGATGCCGTAAGGGATTTTTTGAAACTGCCGGTGAACTTTTTCAAGTCGGTTCCCGTCATGGCAATCATCATCTATGTGATACTTCTTGCTTCTTCAAACTGGGTTGCCATAATCGTCTGCTTCATGATGTGCTTTCCGATTGTATATACGAATGTGCTTTGCGGCCTGGATTCGGTTTCGGCGGAGTATCTTGAGCTGGCTGAGGTATACAGGCTGACGGAAAAACAAAAAAGGAAGCTTATATATCTTCCTGCAATTCGGCAGGATATAAATGCGGCGCTTAGGCTGGTGTGCGGAATCAGCTGGAAGGCGGTTATCGCGGCGGAAGTTCTTTCGATTCCGGACTTTTCCCTGGGATATGAGATGATGAACGCAAAATATTATCTGGAAACGGATAAGCTCTTCGCATATATCATCGCCATCGTAGTCTTGAGTCTGATTTTTGAAAGGCTGGTCATGGGACTTGCGGCTTACTCGGAGAAAACTGCAAGAGTAAGGGTAAAGGCTCGTGGTACGGTATGCAAACAGGAGCTGCCGCCAGAAGTCAGATTTTGCAATGTCTCTAAGAGCTTTGAAGATAAATCGGTTTTAGACGATGTTACGCTAAGCTTTGAGGCAGGTTCGGTTACGGGAGTTTCCGGAGCCTCGGGACGGGGGAAAACCACCCTTGCGAGAATAGCGGCAGGACTTGCTGAGGCGGATAGCGGCAAGGTGCTTATGCAGGGTGCGGAGAATGTGAAAATTTCTTTCCTGTTCCAGGAGGACAGGCTCCTGCCTTGGCTTTCCGTTTATGACAATCTGGCCCTTGGCAGGCTGAGAGATGCGGGAAATGATCTGGAGGGGGAGATTCGGCAAATGGCAAAGGATTTGGAAATCGAGGAGGCACTTTTTGCCATGCCGGAGGAGCTTTCCGGGGGCATGAGGCACAGGGTCGCTCTGGGACGGACGTTCCTTGCAAATTCAAACCTTATGATACTGGATGAGCCTTTCAGAGGGCTTGACCAGGGGCTGAAAGAAAGGCTGTTGGACAGACTTTGGCAAAAGAACATAGAAAGAAAGACGGTCATATTGATTTCCCACAGCCGAGAGGACTGTGAAAATTTGACAGAGAGGGTTATTTCTATATGAAAAACATATTGTGGATTTTTAGACGAGATATAAAGAGGCTTGCGACAAACTTTGTGGCGGTTGTGGTATCCATCGGCGTGTGCTTTGTTCCTGCGCTGTACGCATGGTTTAACATTGCCGCCAACATGGATCCTTACGAAAATACCGGAGGGATTCACATTGCGGTGTCAAACTGCGATGCGGGAACGGAAAACGACATGGTGGGAAGCCTGAATGCCGGAGCGACGATAATGGAGAATCTGAAAGAAAACGACGCTCTTGGATGGGTGTTTACCGACGAGAAAGAAGCTATCGAGGGAGTCCGGGCAGGAGAATACTACGCGGCAATCGTGATCCCGGAGAATTTTAGCGAAGACCTTGCCAGCATCCTCTCCGGCGATATCGAAGCCCCGAAAATCGAGTATTATGTGAACGAAAAGAAAAATGCCATTGCGCCGAAGGTAACCGATACCGGAGCAAGCACCATTCAGCAGCAGATCAACGAGACATTTGTGTCCGTGGCTTCCGAGGCGGCTACAAAGGCACTCAAGGAGGCTGCAAGGAATATGACGACCGACATATCGCAAATAGACGATAATGCGATAAAAAAGACGGAGGCAGCTGCGAAAAAGATTGCACAAACAAGGGTTTCCCTGATGGAACACTACAAAACCGAAGAGGAAAACAGTGAAAAAATCGCAAAATCAAGTGAGGCTCTTGTAAGCACGGAAAAGGCGACAAAATCCGCCATCGCAACCTTAAAACTCACGGAGCAGCCCTTGGCGCTGAAGATGGCAGAGCTTCTTGAGGACATGGATCCTGCATTTGCAAAAATGCAAATTATGCTCACCCAGACGGAAACTGCACTTAACCGTTCATCCGCAGCCCTTAAGCAGACGGATGAACTTTTGGAGAATACGGAAAGCGAGCTTGACAAGGTCAGCGATGACCTTGCCGCAATCAGGAGCGCTTCCGTTTATTCTGCCCTTTCGGACATCGGATACGGAAACGCCGTTGATTCGGACAAAATTTCGGCCTTTGTTTCTTCACCTGTGAGCATAGATACGGTGAGCCTTTACCCGGTAAAAAACTACGGAACCGCCATGACCCCGTTTTATACGAACCTGGCGCTGTGGGTCAGCGGCATCGTTTTGGTGTCCATACTCAAGATGGAAGTTGACCGGGACGAAAGGCTTGCAAAGCTCACGCCGACCCAGGCATATTTCGGTCGCTGGCTGACATATATGCTCTTTGCCTTCGTGCAGGCTGTGATCATCTGCGCCGGAGACCTTATAATCTTCGACGTGCAATGCGAAAACGTGCCGGAATTTTTTGCGGCGGGATTGCTCGCTTCGTTTGTATATGTAAATATCATCTATGCGCTTGCGATTACATTCAAGCACACGGGCAAGGCGATTTGCGTACTTTTGGTAATTTTGCAGATTCCAAGCTGCGCGGGTACTTATCCTATCGAGATGACGCCGACCTTTTTCCGGATCCTGCATCCGCTGCTGCCATTTACATATGGAATCAACGCGATGCGCGAGGCAATGGTTGGAATGTATGACCATTATTATGTAAAATATTTGCTTTGTCTGGCTGTTTTCCTGCCGCCCGCCTGGATTATCGGACTTGCCATAAGACCGCTGATGATGAACCTTAACAGGATGTTTGACAAAAAACTGGAAGAAACCGGGCTTATGATATGCGATGAGAACGGTATGACAAGGGAGAGAGTGCGGCTATCCACGCTCCTTGAGATCCTGAGCGAGCAGGATACTTTCCGCGAGAAGATGACGGAAAAAGCCGAAAAATTCGAAAAGAATTATAACAAGCTGAAGCTTGCGGGGATTTTGCTGATTATCCTGCTTCCGCTCATTTTCCTTGTGCTGATGTTCAGCGTGGACTCAAAGATGATTTTCCTCATTCTTTGGATTTCCTCCATCGTGGGAGTGGTGCTCTACCTTACGATTATTGAATTTTTGCACGATAATATGGAAAGAAAGCTGAGATTTGCCGCAAAGAGCAGAGATGAGCTGCTGAGTTCCGTGAAAGGGAGGGCGTAGGATATGGTAGATAGAAAAGGCGCCTTCAACATTTGGAAAATTATCAAGGGCGATTTTAACAAGGTAAAAAACAACACCATCGCTTGGATCGTAATAATCGGGCTTACGATAGTGCCGTCCCTTTATGCCTGGTTTAATATCGCGGCGAGCTGGGATCCGTATTCAAATACGGGAAATCTCAAGGTTGCGGTGGCAAACGAGGACGCAGGGTACAGCGGAAAGCTCACTTCGGTGAGCGTAAATATCGGGGACAAGGTGCTTTCTTCCCTGAGGGCAAACGAGGCTCTTAACTGGGTATTTACGGACAAGGAGGATGCTGTTCAGGGGGTAAAGGACGGGACTTACTATGCGGCTCTTGTGATACCGGAAAGTTTCAGCCAGGACATGATGAGCTTCTTTACCCCGGATGTACATCGCTCCGACCTTGTGTATTACCTAAACGAAAAGGAAAACGCCATTGCGCCGAAGATTACGGACAAGGGCGCCAGCGGGGTAAAGAACCAGATCGACGCGGTTTTTGCCAAAAGCATTACGGAAATTGTCCTTGAAATTGCAAATACCCTGTCTAACCTGACGGAAGAGGGTGATGCGGACAGGTACATGAACTCATTTTTGAATAATTTTGAGCAGGTAGGGAGGAACACCTCGGAGGATGCAAAGACGCTAAAAAGCTTCGGGGAGCTTGCAAATTCTCTGGCAGATGTGGCAATCACAGCGTCAGAGCTGGGAGGATATGCGGCGTCAAATGCCGGAAGGAGCCAGGAACTTCTTGGAGAAGCCTCCACAGAGGTGAAGGATACGGCAAATGAACTGGAAAACCTCGGCAGGCAGATCACGGCAACCCTTGCTGAAATCGGGGCGGAATACGACCGCGTAACCGCGGAGATTGACGAAATCGTAAAGACCTATAATATCAGCGCCGCGGAAATTGTTTCCAAGCTGGAAACGGTTAAGACGCAGCTGAACAGCATGACGGAGGCTATGAAAACCCTCAGGGAGCAGGCTCAGAAACTCTATGATATTTTGCCGGAGTCACAGACCGAACTCAGAGCAAAGGTTCAGGAGGTAATAACTTCGCTGGACGACATCATTTCAACCTCGGAAAAGATTTTGGCAGAAATTCCGAAGGTGGAAAGCGCGGTGATACAGGCAGAAACTACCGCAAAGGAAGTCAGAAGCATTTGCGATGGGCTACGCAGTGAAATTGATGTGGTGATCGAAAAATACAATACAGAGGTGGAGCCTGCGATTGAAGCGCTCAGCGCCTCGATGATAGAAACAAACAGCGCCTTTAGCGAGGTGTTCGACAAGCTCGATGTGCTTGCGGTAAATCTTGAAGAGGACGGAAAATCTGCCGGTGAAAGCCTGCGGGAAACGGCGGAGGCCATGGAAGAAGCAGCGGAAACCATGGAAGAGGTAGGCAGCGAAATAGAAAAAACTGCCAAAAAGCTAAGGGCGGCTGTAAATTCCGGTGAAGTGGAAGAAGTCAGAGATCTTCTTGGCAGCAATGTTTCGGATATCAGCAATTTCGTTTCCTCACCGGTGGAGCTTGAAAAGACGGTGATCTATCCGGTGGAAAACTACGGTTCGGGCATGGCGCCATTTTACACGGTTCTCTCCCTTTGGGTGGGAGCAATCGTGCTGGTGGCGATGCTAAAGGTGAATCTGACCGAGGAGCGAAGGTGGCAGCTGGAGGATCTCAGGGATTATCAGGTGTATTTGGGAAGAATGGTATTTTTCCTCGTGATGTCTTTGTTACAGAGCGGGCTTGTGTGTCTGGGGGATTTGTTTTTCCTGGAAATACAGTGTGAGCATCCTTTCCTGTTCGTAGTCGCAGGATGGGCTACCGGAATTATCTTTACGATAATTATGTACACCCTGACGATCTCATTCGGGGATGTTGGAAAGGCGGTCGCGGTAATCCTTCTGGTAATTCAGGTGGCAGGCTCCGGGGGAACTTTCCCGATTGAAATGACGCCGCAGTTTTTCCAAAACATGGCGGCGCTGATGCCATTTACCTACGCGATGACTGCCATGAGGGAGTGCATAGGAGGCTTTTACGGTAATACCTATTGGATCTCGCTGGGGTATCTGGGCTTTTATGCGGCGGCATTTATGCTCCTTGGGATATTCCTCCGAAAGCCGATTATCAGGCTAAATGACATGATTGCAGAGAAGCTGGAAAGCACGAAGCTGATGTAAAGGCGCGCAGGGCGCGAAAACCGGTGCTGATGGTCTGTCGGCGCTAAAGGCAATGCGCGGCGAAGAAAGAGAAAGGGGTTTTTATGCGTACTAAATATATCACAACAGGAATACTGGCTCATGTGGACGCAGGGAAAACCACCCTGTCGGAGGCGCTCCTGTACCTTACGGGTACGCTCCGCAAAATAGGCAGGGTAGACCATAGGGACGCGTTTTTGGACACGGACGAAATCGAGCGGCAGCGGGGGATCACGGTATTTTCAAAGGAAGCGCGGTTTGCAATCGGCGAAAAGGAGTTTACGCTGCTGGACACCCCGGGGCACAGCGATTTTGGCAGCGAAACGGAAAGAGCGCTTCAGGTGATGGACTATGGGATACTTGTGGTGAGCGCAACGGACGGGGTGCAGGCGCACACTTTGACCCTTTGGAAGCTGCTTCGGCATTACAAGGTGCCCACCTTTGTGTTTGTGAATAAGACGGATATGCCTTGGGCAGGCAGGGATGAAATGCTCAAGGAGCTTTCGAGGCAGCTTGGGGGCGGTGTTTTCGCCGACTTCGGGGCT
>CAVGEP010000020.1:14994-15635 GCA_963628105.1 Alistipes communis | reverse complement strand
AGATCATTGTGAGTGCAAGTAAGCTTGATAATACCTTTTTCATTTTGTCACCTATTCCTTTCTCTTTCGATAATTTTAAGTTTGATAATGATTTCAACTAACATAATTGAGTTATTGAATCTTTTCAATGTACCAACACATAGAGCAAAGACTGTGCCAAATCTGGCTTTTTTGTGAAAAAGGTGTCATATTTTTTTTAATTTTTGTTTTCGTGCTAAAGCCTTGTTAAGATGTTTTTTGGCCGTGTAAATTTCGTGTAAAGATTCTTTTCGCTAATAAATGGCACGAAAAAGCCCCGTATGCGTATACGCATCCACGGGGCTTTGCTGTATGCATCAATGCATCTTTATCCATCATTTGAATATTATTCGTACACTTCTCGGTCTACCGATGTCTGGATAATCTTTAGATTTTCTGCGACTTGTACATGATATACCCTCTTCTCGAAGATGATTTTGTCATCGTTTGCATCCGTGCGGCAGAGGGTGATTTCGGTCTTTCCCTCCGCGAGGCCCTCAAAAGTGCATTTGAACTTTCCATTCTCATGAGAAATGCCGGTATTTTCAAGCACCGACGTGTCGGCTATTTCGCACAACCAGGTTTGCCCCTCGTCGGTTGCAATCTTGATCGCATATCCATCC
>CAVGEP010000020.1:0-14984 GCA_963628105.1 Alistipes communis | reverse complement strand
TCCCACAGAAGTATCGCCGCCAGCACCAAAAGCAGAACGGCCGCAATCGTAATGAATACCTTTATCTTCATAACGCGCTGCGCTTCTGCGATCGCATCATAGTTTTCTTCTTGCACGACCGGCTGCGTGCTTATTTCGTTACTCATGGCCTGTCTCCTTTTGCTTTTTGTGCTAATCTAATTTACTTATTTTATATTTTTATTTTTTCTACTTATCTTAACTACTTGTTATAATCATAAAATCCTTTTCCGGATTTGCGGCCGTATTCGCCCTTGCCGTAGTGCGTAGCCAGGCATGCGGCAGGAAGGTCCGCCTTGTCGCCGGAATTTCTGAATTTTTCCATATAAACATTGTATTCGAGGTCGATTCCCGTCATATCCAGGGTTTCCAGCGGTCCCATCGCATGGCCAAGCGCTCCCTTGACAGCGGTGTCGATATCCTCAGGGCTTGCGATTCCCATATCTACAAGGTAACAAGCCTCTCTGGTGAGCGCGCTGAAAATTCTGTTTACGACGAAGCCGTAGATTTCTTTGTTGATGGTACACGGAGTCTTGTCGATGCTCTTTACGAATTCGAATGCCGCATCAAAGGTTTCCTTTGCGGTATGCGGTCCCTTTACGACTTCGACTGTCTTCATAACCAGCGCCGGGTTGAAGAAGTGTACGTTCAGCACTTTCGAAGGATCCTCCACAGCATCGCAGAATCTCGAGCTTACGATGTATGAGCTGTTGGATGCATAGATGCAATGCTTCGGGGTGATCTTATCAATCTGCGAAAGGGCTGCTTTCTTGATTGCAACGATATCCGAAACCGCCTCGATTACCATGTCCGCATTCTCACCGGCTTTGTTGATGTCGGGAGTAAAAATGAGTCGCGCTTGGATTTTTTCGGCATCCTCATCCGTCATTTTTTCCTTTGCTACACGCTTTTCGAACCATCCCTTAGAAAATTCGGCGGCCTTTTCCACCATTTTTTCGCTCAAGTCATAGCATACCACATCATAGCCATGAATTGCAACCTGCATTGCAATTTGATTTCCCATGAGTCCCGCTCCGATTACGGCAACTTTCTTTATCATAATATCTACCTCCACTATTCTGTCTTTGATAACATATTTTATAAATATGTATATGCAAGAAACAGACCAACCGAGTGTCACGGCGCAAAACGTTGAAATTCCAACATTTGCGTCCCATTTTCAAAAGCGCCATAAGCTGGTTTTTATGCACCTGCGCATTCTTATCCTGCGGTCACTCCTTGGAAGCAGTCAAATTTTTCAGTCTGCGGACAATTGTCGACTGGCTTACCTCCAGTATTTCGGCGGCTCTCCTTGTATTCCCGCCGATTTTCATAGCTCTCTTAACCAGGATGCCTTCGAGCAGCTCCACCGCTTCCGCAAGGCTCGGAAGCCCACTCACCGAAATGTTGCACCCTTCTTCCTCTTCCTCCAAAAGGCCGACGTCTGCAATATCCACCGAGGTGAGTTCCGTACTGGTGCTCAGAATTGTAAGCCTCTCTATTACATTTTTTAGTTCCCTAACGTTTCCCGGCCAGCTGTAATTCTCGAATGTTGTAAGAAGCTCTTTGCTGAAAACCTTGTATGTATGATAGATTACGTTACAATTGTAGGAAAAATGGTTTACAAGCAGCGGAATGTCTTCTTTTCTGTCCTTTAGATCTGGTATATGCAGCGATGCAACATTCAAACGATAATACAAATCGCTTCGGAACTCGCCTTTTTTTATCTGTTCCCTCAGATTTTTGTTAGTTGCGGCGAGAATTCTGACATCGCTCTTGATAGGCACATTTCCTCCCACGCGATAAAACTCGCCTGTTTCAAGCACTCTGAGCAGCTTTGCCTGTGATTCGAGCGGCATATCTCCGATTTCGTCAAGAAGGAGCGTTCCCTCGTTGGCGGTCTCAAAGAATCCTTGCTTGCCTTTGTTGAGCGCCCCAGTAAAGGCCCCCGCCTCGTAGCCGAACAGTTCGGATTCGAGTAGGGATGATGACAGGGTACTGCAGTTGATTTTGACGAAAGGTTTGATATTCCTTCGGCTAGTTGCGTGAATCAAAGATGCAAAGACTTCCTTGCCGCAGCCCGATGACCCGAGCAACAGGCACGGGACATTGTACGAGGATATTTTGATGGCATCCTGCATACACTTTTTCATAAGAGGGCTTTCTGCTACGATATCTATATTGGCAGGCGAATTTATGATCCCATTTTTGACCTGTGATGATGTGCTTTTTTGAACCGCTAGCCTGTGATAAGCCTTTATCTCGGGATTGCTCAGCGCAGAAAGCACAAAGAGCACCAGGTTGAAATTGCCTGTGCTCAGATAAATGGGGATACCGGTCGTAATTATATCAACTCCGGAGCGGCAATGCTGAAATGTCGTAACATCGACTTTTTTCGCAATTACCGTCGGCGTTACAACGGGAGTAAAAAGCTCCGAGTCGTCGGTATAAGCATTTGCCCCGAAGAAATCCTCATAAGAAAACTGCGTTGTCTCAAGATACCGCTCGTTGAAACAGAGAGGCTCGCCGTTTGATTTGTTAATATATATTGCATCGTCATAAAACTCGACGATCTTGTCGAATTCCTTCGAATAGACTTTGTATTTGCCTATATCGTGCAAAAGCTCCGCAAAGAGAAACTGATTCTGCATGATCACAATATGCGTTATCCTCGAGAGAAGTCTTGCATTTTTCTCGGAATTTTTGTACTCCAAATTTGCCATAGGTATCACCTTCAGGCTGTAGCTGATGTTATCCAATATCACCGTCGATACCGTCATCGCAGAGTTAAATTGAAGCTTGAGTATTTGCGCACCTATAACATCCTTGTCGATGGACTCTAGGAAGTCCTGAGCCGCATCGTCGCATGGGATGAGTCTATCCTCGTCGTCGATCAAAAATGTATAGTGAATCCTGTTTTTTCCTTGGGCCTTTGCTTTTTCTTCCATATCACCGACTTCCGTTCCTTCTGCTGTTCCCGCTTCGTGCCACGTCTGTTTCTGCCATTTCTGGCTTTCTCAATTCCTTCTATCTTTTGAGGACTTCCTTGTTTACGAGGTTTGTGGGTATTTCTCCTTTCAGAACTCGCGCGATATCCTCTGCCGGAGTTCTCTGCAAAACAGCCTGGGATTCCTCCGAGTACCATGCGGAATGTGGGGAAATGATCACATTGTCAAATTTGAACAGCGGATTGTCCTTCTCCGGCGGTTCCTGCTCCAGCACATCCAGCGCAGCACCTGCGATCTCGCCGTTTTCCAGCGCCCACACCAGAGCCTCCTCCGACACCACCGCTCCTCTTGCCACATTGATCAGCACTGCGGATTTTTTCATTTTGCGCAGGGCTTCCTTATCTATCAGGTGGCGGGTTTCATCCGTAAGCGGGCAGTGCAAAGAAATGTAGTCGGCTCCGGCATATATCTCATCAAGGCTCTTTGGCACCGCACCATATTGCAAAATCGCATCATCGCTCACATACGCATCGTATACCCATATATTATTGCAAAGTGGTTTTATCTTGTCGATATAACTTCTTGCGATTCTTCCGAAGCTTACAACGCCTATCACCTGATTTTTCAGGCTGTGCTGCTTCCCCGGCATTCCATACCAGTTGCCGCTGTGGGTCCACTGGTTGTGTTTTGCCACCCGGGTTGACATCTCCAGAAGCAGAGAAAGGGCATAGGTGGAAACCTCCTCACGGCAATAATCCGAGACATTGCAAACACATATTCCCTTTTCCGTGCAGGCCGCAAGATCAATACCGTCGAAGCCCGTGGCATAGCGGGCTATCACCTTGCACTTGTCAAGCTTTTCAACAAGCTCCCCGGGCATCTTTGCATATTGGACAATCAGGGCATCCGCGTCCTTTGCAGCTGCGAGTATGCTTTCCTGGTCCCTGCTCTGCAAATCCACAAGCTCCACATCCAGCTCGCTAAGCGCCTTCTTCTCGTTTTCGATGTCCTCATACTCGTGATCCGTAATCACAACTTTGTACTTTGCCATTTTCGTTTCCTCTTTCTTTTTCCGGATATTTCTTTAGATATTCATATATCTGCCTCGATTTATCTGTTTTCGTAATGCGCTTTCTGCGCAGCTATGTATAAATAAAGCAATTTTCGTGCCAATTTTGTTTTTGATTTTATTTTACGAGATATCCTCCGTCAACAGGAATGATCGCCCCGTTGACATAATCGGATGCCGCTGATGCCAGGAATACGGTAGCGCCCTTCATGTCCTCCGCATCTCCCCATCTTCCCGCCGGAATTCTGTCCGTGATTTCCTTGAAGCGCGGATTGGCAGGATCGGTGAGGGCACGGTTAAGCTCCGTATCCATATATCCCGGAGCAATGGCATTCACATTGATTCCCTTCGATGCAAGTTCATTACAAAACGCCTTTGTCATCTGCGCGATACCGCCCTTGGATGCGGCATATGCGACCACGGTATTTCCGCCGAAAAATGAAAGCATCGAGGCCACATTGATAATCTTCCCATATGGCTTTTCTTTTTTCAGATATTCCCTTGCCGCAAGCTGACTCAAGTGAAAGGCTGCGGTCAAATTCGTTGCAATCACATCATCCCAGTCCTCCATCGGAAAGTCCTCCACAGGATGCCTTCTTTGAATTCCCGCGCAGTTCACCAAAATATCAAGCCCTCCCATGATGCTCATCGCTTCGTTGAAGGCATAAACACGCTGCTTCGCATCGCCAAGATCCGCTATGATGCCGCTACAGTCAAAACCCCTACCGCAAAAGTCACCGGCAACTTCATATACAGTCTTTGATGTTCCTACTATCGCGACTCTTGCTCCTGCCTCCAGGAGACCCTCGGCCATGCCTCTGCCCAGGCCCCTCGTTCCTCCTGTTACCAGGGCACGCTTGCCCTCAAGGTCAAACATATTCCTCATATCTTATTTTCCCTCCTTGCTGCATTCGATGACGACCTTCATTGCCCCGTTCGCGGAGTCAGCTATGTACTCAAAGACATTTTCGCTTTTTTCAAGCGGAACTACATCGGTTATCATCTGGTCTATTTCGCCTTGCAATTTTTCTATATATACAACCGTTTGGCGGAATTCCTCTTTTTCGTAGACTCTGGTTGCGGTCATGTTCAGCTCACGAAAATGCATATCGGAAAGCGCCACGCTGCGAGCCTCCTTATGTACGCCAACCAGGCAGATCATCCCGTCCGTACATACGGGATATGTCATTTCCTCCGCCCCCGCGCGGGCTCCCGAACATTCATAAAGGATATTCACTCCCTCACCCTTTGTAGTATTTGCGACATATTCGGCAAGATTCTTGTTTTGGCTGTTTACGGTCTCAAAGCCAAATTCCTCGCAGAGTTTCAGCCTTTCTTCGGAAATGTCCGATATTATGATGCGAGATGCTCCGCTGTGCTTCAGCACAAGACCTACCAATATTCCTATCGGTCCCGCACCGATGATCGCCACCGAATCGAGAGGCTTGAATTTGGATCGGTGAACGCTATGCACTGCTACCGCAAGTGGCTCTATCACCGCGCAGATTCTGTCCGGCACTTCCTCAGGAAGCGGGAAGAGCGCCTCCGTGCTGCAATTTACGTATTCTGCCATTCCGCCGTTAAGATCGATGCCGATGAGCCTGAGGCTGCTGCAAACGTAGTCCATTCCGTTTCTGCACGCATAGCAGTCTCCACAAGAAATGAGCGGATATGCGGCGACGCGGTCGCCGACCTTCATTCCATTCGATTCTCCGTTTATTTCTTCTATCACACCGACGAATTCGTGTCCGATGGTCAGCGGCGCCTTCGCTCGGGGGTGTTTCCCCGAATAGATTCCTATGTCCGATCCGCACACTCCGCAGTATGTGACTCGTATTCTCGCCTGTCCCGGGGCAGGCGGAATTATTGGCACATCTCTTACTTCGACTTTGCTTGCACTGATATATTGTAACGCTTTCATTTACAAGTTCCTCCTTTGGCCTGGGAATTATATTTGCATACTCGTATCACGATATTGCATATTTTCATTACAATATTGCATACCCAGCTGATTTGTCTCTTATATTACATTCAAAAAAATTTCTTGTCAATGCGTTCTTTTTTGTCTTTGGGCAACAATAGCGCTCCATTTATACCCATTTTTACATTTTTTTGAGTCAATATTGACAGTTAAGAGTCAGTTTTGACGCCAATACGCCGTGAATAGTTTGTTAAAAGTCAGTCAATTCAAAGTTTCTCTTTTTGGCACAATCTTTGCACTACACTCTGTTAAAGTTTTTGTGAATTTTTTCAATTTATTTTGAAAAAAATCTAAAAGAAGAAAAAATTACGAAAGAGAGGACATCATTATGCAAGCTTTTAACTCAATCGTGGCCACACTAAATGACATCCTGTGGTCGACCCCTCTGCCGGTACTTTGTCTGGGCGCCGGTCTCCTATTCACAATAGTATTGCGCGCGCCGCAGGTGCGCCACATCAAGATCATGGTGAAGATGCTCTTCGGCAGCCATTCTTCCGAACATGGGCTTTCTTCTTTCCAGGCATTCTGCCTTGCCATCGCCGGTCGTGTAGGTACGGGCAATATCGCAGGTGTTGCTACCGGTATCTGCTTCGGCGGTCCGGGCGCGCTCTTCTGGATGTGGATGGTTGCCATCTTCGGAGCCGCCACAACCTTTATCGAGTGTTCCATGTCTCAGCTTTACAAGGAAAAGCGTGACGGAGAGTATCGCGGAAACGCGGCATACTACATGGGTAAACGCTCAAATTGCAGAACCCTGGGTATCGTTTATGGAATCATCTTCATCATAGCCGAGGCTATGACACAAAACTGCCTCCAGGCAAACGCCTGCGCACAGGCTCTTGACTCGGCCTTCGGCATTCCGCTGTGGGTAACCGCGATTGTTATGGCAGCATTCCTTGCATATCTTGCATTCGGCGGTTCGAAGAGAATCGGCCGCTTCGCGGAAATCGTCGTTCCAATCATGGCAGCCGCTTATATCGTCGTTGCTTTGATCATCCTGTTCATGAATATCTCACAGCTGCCGGCTGCGCTAGGTCTTGTGATGAAGTCTGCTTTCGTTCCGGGCTCTGTATTCGGTGGTGCCCTTGGCAGCGCGGTAATCTGGGGAACCAAACGTGCCGTATATTCTTCCGAAACAGGTATGTCCACGGCAACTCCTTCCGCAGGATCTGCCGAAGTATCCCACCCGGCTAAGCAAGGTCTGATTCAGGCATTCTCCGTATATATCGACACTCTTTTCGTATGTACGGCTACCGGGATTATCATGATTCTGACAAACACATTCAACTGCGTCGGAGCGGATGGGAATCTCCTTATCGAATCAGCAAACCTCGTTGGTAATACAAGCCCGGGTGCGCCTTGGGTTCAGACTGCTATAGGAACCTTCTTCTCATGGGGACCTCATTTCGTTTCGGTAGCCCTTGTATTCTTCGCATTTACAACCTGTATGAACCAGATGTATAACTGCGAGTCGACCCTGACCTACTTCTTCAAGGAGTCGGTTCCGAAATGGGCATCCTTAATCCTTCATATCGTATTCCTCGCGTTTGTGGTTCTTGCCGGCGTGATGGACAGCACCACCGCATGGAACTTCGGAGACGTTGGAATCGGTCTCATTACATGGGGCAATATGATCTTCCTGCTTACCTGTCTTCCGATTGCAAAGAAGCTTCTTGAGGACTTCGAGCAGCAAAAGAAGGCCGGCAAGGATCCTATCTTTGACCCGGATAAATTTGGCTGGAAGGGTACCGAGACCTGGAGAGAAATTCGCGACAGATATATGAGCGGAGAACTCCCTGCGGATCCGAACTTTCTTCCGAAAGCAAAATAACAGTTGATAAAATATATTCATAGTATTAAAATGAACGCGGAGGGCTGCGATGGCAGCTCTGCGCGTTTGTAAAATACCAAGAGGAGAGAATCATGATAGACATAAGTACCCGCGCTTTGAATATGCCGACTTCCGGGATCAGAGCGATGACTGTTTTGGCCTCGAAGTACGACAATGTGGTCAGCTTCGGACTTGGAGAACCTGACTTTCCCACTCCGAAGAATGTTGTGGATGCAGGATGCCACGCTCTTCAAGAAGGCTGGACAAAATATGTAGCAAACCAAGGTATTCCGCAGGTTCTCAGCGCCTTAGCCGCGAAGATGAGATCTTACAACGGAATGCCATACATTACAGAGGACAATATTCATATCACATTCGGTGCCGGTCAGGCCTTGCTCCTGACCATGGAGACAATTTTGGAACCGGGCGATGAGGTCATCATTCCTACGCCGTGTTTTCCTAACTATTTCGGATATGTTCACATGGCAGGCGGAAAGTCCGTGGTCGTTCCCACAAAAGAAGAAAACGGCTTTCGCGTTACCGCAAGCGACATAAAAGAAAAAATCACGTCGAAGACAAAAGCAATTCTCATCAACTCGCCTTGTAATCCTACGGGATCCGTCCTCGAAGAAAAGGATATCCGCGAAATTGCGCAAGTTGCTTTGGAATATAATTTGGTCGTTATTTCCGACGAACCTTACGAGGCTATCATCTACGATGGACAAAAGAGCTTCAGCATCGGTTCTATTCCCGAGATTAGGGACAATGTGATTACCGTAAACAGCTTCTCAAAGTCATATGCGATGACGGGCTGGAGGGTCGGATATGTCGTTGCCCCGAAGGCCGTAAGGGAGCAGATGACACTCCTGCAAGAAAGCATGGGCTCCAGCGTTACCGCCGCATGCCAAGTGGCGGCCTGCGAGGGACTCCTTGGCCCTCAGGATTCAGTTGATGCCATGTGCAAAGAATACGAAAAGAGAAGAAATATTCTCGTAGAGGGTCTAAACCAGGTAAAGGGCTTTTCGTGCATCACTCCGGGCGGCGCTTTCTATGCATTCCCTAATGTGAAAAGCTTCGGCATCCCGTCTCAGGAACTTGCCGAAAAAATTCTCGACAAGGTGCAGGTTCTCGTAACTCCCGGCAGCGCTTTCGGCGAAGGCGGCGAGGGTTATCTTCGTTTTTCCTACGCATCCAGCGAAGAGGCCATAAGAGAAGGAATCCGCCGGCTCAAAAATATGTTCGGCGAAAAATAGCAAAGGGCGGTGCAAAATTTGAAAATATTTATTTATAATCTCAGAGATTTTGACGAAAAGTATTTTTTCGACAAGCTTGCCGATGAGTACGGTTTCGATTATACGGGATATCCCGATTACCAAACGGTAGAGAACATCCCCATGGTAAAGGGGCACGAGGCGGTTTCGATTCTGTCCTCCGAATGTACCGATGAAATGCTGGAGGCATTCGCCGCAAATGGTGTGAAATATCTGCTCACAAGGAGCATCGGCACCGACCATATAAATTTGCAGAAGTGCAAAGAACTCGGAATCAGAGTCGGACACTCACAGTATTCTCCGGACAGCGTTGCAAACTACGCCATCATGCTCATGCTGATGGTCTGCCGCAGGTTCGCACACATCATGAAACGTGTCGAGGTCCAGGACTTTTCCTTCAAAGGAAAAATGGGCAGAGAGCTTTCTGAATGTACGGTTGGTGTTATAGGCACGGGGCGAATCGGAAAGACCGTAATCAAGCACTTATCAGGATTCGGCTGCAAAATCCTCGCCTATGATATCTATCCCAGCGAGGAGGCCGGCAAATATGCAGAATATGTACCTCTAAATACCCTGCTCGAAAATTCGGATATAATTACCCTGCATGCTCCCGCAACCGCAGACAATTATCATTTGATCGATGGCGATGCGCTGTCAAGAATGAAAGACGGCGTGATGATCGTCAATGCCGCAAGAGGAAGCCTTGTAGATACCGACGCATTGATTTGCGGCATAGAATCCGGCAAGGTCGGCGGAGCTGCATTGGATGTCTTGGAGGACGAAGCCGGGCTTTACTTCCTCAACCGCAGCGGCGAGGTCCTTCAAAATCGCCAAATGGCTATTTTGAAGAGCTTTCCGAATGTGATCCTTTCGCCTCATACGGCCTTCTATACAGATTCTGCGGTTTCGCAGATGTGCCAGTGCGTATTCGAGTCCGTGCGGGCATTCGATGCGGGAGAAGATAATCCTCTCGAGGCCTAGGATATTTGATAATATTCATAATATTTGAATACATCCAAATGTTTTTCTATTCCAAAATGCAAGCCGCTCTTTTACGAAAGTAAAGAGCGGCTTGTGTTTTGGTTTCTTTTGATTTTGAAATTCGTATTATTACTCAGATTGCTCATCCATGATGCTGTCGAATTCTGCGACTACCGCTTCGAATTCCGCATCGTCTTCTATATCAACAAGCTCAAATTCGTCTTCGCCGACTTCTTTGTATCCGTAGATATATACATCATCTGTTCCGTCGTCCGGAATGAGCGCAATGTATTCCTTGCCACCGAAGTCAAATACTCCCATGATTTCGCATTCAACTTCCTTTCCGTCGTCAAATTCCAACGTGATGATATCTGCCTCTTCAATTTCAACATTTTTCTTTTCGTTTGCCATGTCTTCCCTCCACAAACTCTGATTTAATTCTGATTTCTAATTTTATCATATATTAGCCTCATAGGCAACCAAAATATGCCTTGATCGCCTCGGCATTTTTTTGGGTAATTCCGTGGGTCTTGAGCAGCTCCTCGATAGATGCCGCTTTGATATTTTCCACTGACTTGAACCTCGCAAGGAGCGCATTTCGCTTCGCAGGACCGATGCCGCTGATATTATCAAGCACCGAACCGATGGAGTTCTTTCCCCTAAGGCTCCTGTGATAATCGATGGCAAATCGATGAACCTCCTCCTGGATTCTGCCGCAATACCGCAGCAAAAACGGATTTTCGCGCAGAATATACTCATCGCCCTGTCCATTTACAAGCGCACGCGTTCTGTGACTATCATCCTTTGCAAGGCCCAGAGTCGGAATGTCAAGTCCCATCGCATCCAGCACCTTCTGCGCCGCACTCACCTGCCCCTGTCCTCCGTCCATCAGGATGAGGTCCGGCATTGTCGCAAAGGCAGGGTCTCGATCCAGTGCCCGTTTGAAGCGTCTATAGAGCATTTCCTGCAGGGCTCCGTAGTCATTTTGCCCTTCTATGGTCTTTATCCTGAACCTGCGATAATCCTTGCGAACCGGTCTAAAATTCTCAAAGACAACCATTGCACCCACCGTGTCAACTCCGTTGGTATTGGAAATATCGTAGGACTCAATTCGGTAGGTTTCTTTTTTTGTTCCCAAAATGCCTTCCAGGGCTTCTATCAGATGGTCCTCTTTTTCGCGCGCTGTTTCGGCCTTGATCGCCAGGGTCTTTGAAAGCTCCACCACATCCCGCTTTGCAAGTTCAAGGAGTGCCTTTTTCTCGCCCTTTTGCGGCACGAGGATTTTGACCTTTCTGCCGCCTACTGCATTTTCGAGATATTGCTCGATAAGCTCGGCCTCTTTAAGTGGCTTTGAAAGGACGATCTCGGTCGCAGGCTGCGCAAAGGCGGTGTAATATTGCTTGACAAATCCGCCGACAAAGGAATCGTAGTCTTGCTCGGCCCCCTCCTGCATGTTGAAGGTTTCACGTCCGCTGAGTTTTCCGTCCCTGACAGGGAAGAGCACGATTGCTGCATTCTCTCCCTCTCCCGCGGGCAAAACGATGTCGAAGTCCTTGCCGAATGCCGCGCTGACCCGCTGGGTCTGCCCCAGGGTTTTTACTGCCTCGATATGGTCACGATATGTCGCCGCTTCTTCGTATTTTAGGTCTTCGGCGGCCTGGCTCATCTTATCTGTGAGATACTTTATAACAGTCTGCTGCCTGCCGCTCAAAAATTCTACGACGCTGTCTATGCGCCGTCGATATTCCTCCGGCGAAACCTTTCCCTCGCAAATCCCGCTGCACCTGTTTATGTGATAGTTAAGGCAAGGCCTGTACCCTTCCGGAAAGTTCCTGGCTCCGCAGCGTTTCAGCACATAGATGTCGCTGAGCAATTCGATAATATCGTTCACCGCACCCGCATCGCTGTAGGGGCCGAAATACTTGCTGCCGTCTTTTTCCAGAATCCTGGTCTTGAGGACTCGTGGGAATTTTTCGGACATCGTCACTTTGATATATGGATAGGTCTTGTCGTCTCTGAGAAGTACATTGTATTTTGGAGCGTATTTTTTGATTAGGTTGCACTCCAGAATCAAGGCCTCCATCTCGGTCTGGCAGGTGATGTACTCAAACTCCGCGATATGCGAAACCATGGCCTTTACCTTCGGGCTGTGATTTGCGGAAGCCTGGAAATACTGCCTAACGCGATTTTTCAGAGATATCGCCTTGCCTACATATATGACCTGTCCTAATTTGTCCTTGTGCATATAAACTCCCGGGCAGTCCGGGAGTTTATTTAGATTTTCTTTTATATCAAACATCAGTAAGGCCAATCCCTCATCTTTACATCGCGCTCACGCTCAAGCTGTGCCATTGCAATCTGCCTGGCACGCTCGCGCCTTGCCATGAGCGCTTTGCGCCTGTTTCTTGCTCTTACAATTCTTATGGTTATGAAAAAAGCCAAGATCTGTATCAGCAGAGCGCATATTATTATCGTCTGGAAATTGCTTATCCCGACCGCCGAGAGGAGCCAGCCCTCCTCTACACTCTCGGTCGCGATAAGCGGGATTTCCCTGATTTTGTCGTCCGCCAGATAAATCTCGACTTTTCCTACTTCATCACCCTTTTTTATTGGGGCCTTCAGCTTGTCATTATAAACGGTTTTCGTGGTAACAAGCGACGCCGAGGCTCCTTCCGGAAGATTGATAAATCCGTCCTCGGCGGCTGCCGTCTCAACCTTGTTTACGGCCCCGCCCGTCACCTTTGCCTCTCCGAAAGCAGTACCCTTTTCGAAGGCTGTATACTTCGAAATGCTCTGCTTGGCGTAGTTTAGCATCTTGCGAATGTCGCTGTATCTTTTTTCGAGGGTGGAATTCATTATCACCGCATAGACCGTAAATCCGTCGATATCGCATGCCACAACCATGCTGGTCTTGAATTCGGGAGTTGTTCCGGTCTTCCCTGCGAAAACGCCGCTATATTTCTTGACCTTTATCTTGCCTGTCAGCGTGGTCGCCTCGCCTCCCGCGAGGAAAAGGTTGGTGGTGGATATGGTCTTCGCATCCCGCTTGTTGGTTGCAGCCAGAGTATATTTGGCCGTTCCTGCAATCTTTAGGATCTCTTCGTTGCCAAAAGCCTCTTTTGCTATCAGCACGATGTCCCTCGCCGTCGAGTGAGACTGGATTTTTCCAAGCTTGATGCCGCTGGCGTTTGCAAAGTAGGTATTGGTGCAGCCTATCTTTTTTGCCCGCGCGTTCATCAATTTTGTAAATTTCTTTTGGGTTCCGGAAACTGCTATGGAAAGGGCCTTTGCCGCATCATTTGCCGAGCAGAGCAGCGCCTCGTATACCAAATCCTCTACCGTGATCTTCTCGCCGGTATAGACCATGGATTCCGTCTTGTCTACCTTGGTTGCCGCCTCATCTACCGTTACGACATAGTCAAGACCCAGTTTTTCGACTGCGATGAGGCAGGTCATAAGCTTCGTGATGCTGGCCAGGTTGAGCTGCTTATTTGAGTTCTTTGACCAAAGCGTTTCCCCAGTAGTGTCGCAGTATAGCATCGCCGAGGTCGCAGTTATGCTGGGTTTGGAAGCCGCATAAGTATCCGCGGGCAGCGTGCCTGCGACAACCGAAAGGACAAGAGCCAGGCATAAGAATTTTTTTATAAAATTTTTCATGGATTTCTCAAATTTTCCTTTCGAAGAATTTATCTGCCAGAGTTGAACCTTCCTCAATGTGGTTCTTTGCCTCGTATGCTGCGCGCTCGTTGAACTGCTTTTGCGGGTCTGCCGCAAGGACATTCCGGCTGTCATATATCAGAAACGGCACGGGATCCGACGAATGGGTCCTTATTTCCAGTGGTGTCCTGTGGTCCGGAACCACGAGTATCTTATAATCCTCTCCTGTGGACTCAAGATAATCATACAGAGGCTTTACTACCCTGCTGTCGATATAGTGGGCGCATCTCATCTTGGCTTCTAAATTGCCCTGGTGCGAGCATTCGTCCGTACCCTCGATGTGCATATAGACCATATTTTGGCCGCGCTCGTACTCCTCAATTGCCTTTGCTACCTTGCCCTCGTAATTTGTATTGATGGTACCATCGGCTCCTTCCACGGTTACGATATGCATTCCCGCAAAGATTCCAATGCCTCTGATGAGGTCAACTGCGGAAATTACGGTTGCCTTTACGCCGAATTTTTCGTCAAAGTTCGGAAGCGCAGGCCTTGTCCCCTGTCCCCAGATCCAAAGGCTGTTGGCAGGATTTAGGCCCTTTTCGATTCGCGCCTTGTTTATCGGATGATCTTTTAGAATATCATAACTCTTTTTCATCATCTCGATCAGGTACTCCGCATTTTTTCCTTTCGGCAGATATTCTCTTGCATGCCTGTCGAGAATGTCATGCGGCGGCACGCATTTGTACTGCGTATGGGCATTCGGATGATCCTTTTTCAGGAGCAGGCAGTGCCTGTAGCCGGTACCCGTATGGAAATAGAGGTTTTCGTCTGCAAAAGCCTCATTGATGTCCTTTAGGAGCTCTTCGCATTCTTCTGTTGTAATATCCCCTGCGGCATGGTCGCGTACGATGTAGTCCTCGTACTCAGCCTCTCCCGCCGGGTCGATGGTAATAAAATTTGCTCTGAAAGAAATATCGGTTTCCGACATATCCACTCCTATGGCAGCTGCTTCTAGCGGCGAGCGTCCTGTCAGATAAATTCTCGGGTCATATCCCATTACCGACAGGTTCGCAGAATCGCTTCCGGGGCTTATCCCCTCCGGTACGGTTCTGACCGTTCCGATCTCGCCTTTTGAGGCAAGCTCGTCCATAGTTGGAATATCAGCGGCTTCGAGGGGCGTCTTGCCCCCCAAAGAGGGGATCGGGTTGTCTGCCGAGCCGTCCGGTAT
>CAVGEP010000019.1:0-16471 GCA_963628105.1 Alistipes communis | reverse complement strand
GGTAAGCGTCGATTTTCTGGGAGTTCAAAGCCAAAATCATGTCCTGAGGCATAGTAAAATACTGAATTTCCGCATCCGGACATTTGTCCGCAATATGGGTTTCGTAAAGGCATCCGGTCTGCACGCCGATCTTTTTTCCGTTGAGGTCGGCGATGGTCTTATATTCCTCCGCATAAGCGGTGGACAGGGTGCCGATAAAAAGCAGGCCGATTACAAACAGCATCAGCAGGAAGGATGCATGGTTTTTCACTATTCGGTTGGTTTTCATCAGGTTATGCTTCCTCCCATCTGAAATTGATTTGAATTAGATTATTGTAAATGCCCATAGGCGGTTTAATAATTTGGTCGACCATTTCGACAGTAGGCTTTTCGAGCATTTCCAGGAACAATTCGTTGTCCGAATCTGTCGGGTCATGATGCTCCCCTTGGTAGCGGATGCTGAGGGTGAGCAGATCCAGCTTCTCCGAATAGTCGACGCGAACCAAAACCTGGGGCTCATCCGTCATCTCCATGATATTGTTGACAACGATTTCTTCCAGTGCGATTTGCAGGTCGCTGATTCTCTCGTTTTCGATCAGGAGCTTTTCTGCATATTGCTGCAGCTCATCATAAGCCTCGGTAAAGTCGTAATCAACGGTTTCAATCTTATAGGTCAGGGAAGTGAGACGCTTGATGAACTTGATGGTATTGGGCTTTTGCGGATGCTCAAAAATTTCTTTTGGGGTGCCTTCCTCATAGATGCCCCCTTCGTCCATGAAAAATACACGGCTTGCGATTTTTCGCGCGAAATCCATTTCGTGGGTTACGATCATCATTGTGATGCCGGATTTTGCCAGCATACGAATAACTGCCTGAACTTCTCCGATCATACCCGGATCCAAGGCGCTGGTTGGCTCGTCGAAGAGGATGATGTCCGGATCCATGGCAAGGGTTCTGGCAATGGCGATACGCTGTTGCTGTCCACCCGAAAGATCCTCCGGATAATTGAAAGCCTTAGAACTGAGACCGACGGTATTCAGAAGGTACATTGCCTTGTCATAGGCTTCCTGCCGAGAGCGGCCCAAAAGGGTCACCTGGGGGTTCATGATGTTCTCAAGAACTGTCAGATGCCCGAACAAATTAAAGGACTGGAATACCATGCCCATCTTTTTACGAATCTCGTTGAGGTCGCAGTTGCCGTCATTGATGACCTGACCGTCCACGATAATTTCGCCGGAGGTGGGAGTTTCCAACATATTGATGCACCGCAGCAGGGTGGACTTGCCGGTACCGGAAGGCCCGATCACGGAAATCACATCGCCGGAGTTGATGGTTACATTGACATCTTCCAGCGGAGTAATGTCTTCATATTCTTTTCTTAGGTGTCTGAGTTCAATCATTTTGCGTATTGCCCCTTCCCTCTTGTTTGATGCATTGCAATTCAGTATACAACAGAATTCGACATTCCGCAATGAAAAATCAGAAATCGTCCACAAAATTTCGGCAAAAATATAGAAAGTTTTACTTGGCTTTTTCTCTTGGATTTTTCTCTCGGATTTTTCCGGATTTTTCTCTCAGCATTTGCATATCAAAATAGGTGGCAAAAAGGTGGTAAAATCAAAGGGAATGTTATATAATTTTGGCACGGGACTTGCTTTATTTAGGGGCTAGGGAGGATGCTGATAAACTATGGGACGATTCTCAACATGGCTGGGAAGTTCGAGGAGACGCTGGCTTGTTACAACGAGGCGGTCAAAACCTTGCAAATGCGGGGGAACGAGGGGGATTACCCGATGGCGGCGCTGTATAACAATATGAGCGGACTCTATCAGAAAAAGGGCGATTTGAACACGGCGGCGGTATATATCCACAAGGCTTTGCTGATCATAAAAAATCTTGAGAACAGCGAAGTCGAGGTCGCGATCAGTTACAGCAATCTTGCGGAAATTTACATTCGTCTTGGCAATCTCGCCGATGCGGAAAAATACGCCGAGGAGGCTGCACGAGACTTTCGGAAAATTTCCGGAGACAGGGACGTTCACTACTCTGCGGCGGTTTGCACTTTGGGAGAAGTGTATTTTGCAAAGGGCAAGTACGAAAAGGCAGAAGAACTGTTTACAGAGGCGCTGGGGCTTATCGCAAGGGACTACGGAACAGATAATGACAGCTACAGAGTTGTGGTGCGAAATTTGGAAAAGTGCAGGGAGAAAATCGGAGGAAAGTAAGACATGCGAGGAATGGAAATCGCTGAAAAATATTTTGAGGAGTATGGGCTAAAGACGGTGATGAGCGCCTGCCCGGCGGCTGCCGCCGCCGGCCTCGTCGGCGAAGGCTCCCAGTGCTTCGGCTTCGACGACGAGATTTCGCGGGACCACGACTTTGGGCCGGGCTTTTGCATTTGGCTGCCCGCCCGGGATTTCGACAAGTACGCCGCGAAATTGCAGGCGCTCTATGAAACTCTGCCAAAAGAGTTCATGGGACTTTCCCGGGACAATATACAGGACAAGAGCCGGGTGGGTGTCATGGAGACAGGCAAATTTTACTTCAAGTACATTGGGCTTTCGGAGCCGCCAAGGACGAACCGCCAGTGGCTGTTTTTGAAAGAAACCAGCCTTGCAGTCTGCACCAACGGAAAGGTATTTCGGGACGGGACGGGGGAGTTCACCGCATTTCGCGAGGCACTGCTTGGCTACTATCCGGAGGATATTTTGCTCAAAAAAATCGCCGCAAGAGCCGCAGTGATGTCCCAGGCGGGTCAGTATAATCTGCTTAGATGCCTGGACAGAGGCGATCGGGTGGCGGCTCTTCTGGCACTGGCAAAATTCGCAGAAGCCTCGCTGTCCATGGTATATCTCCTCAACCGGAAGTATATGCCTTTTTACAAATGGGCATATCGAGGGGCAAGAGATTTATTGAAAATGCAGCCTGCAGTTGAAAAAATCGGCAAGCTTTGCGGCAGCTTTGGCGGAGAGGAGGCGAGCCTCGCCGCCCTCAGAGAAAAGGCATTTGACCTCACCGAGTTTATCTGCACGGAAACGGCCCGCGAATTGAATTTGCAAGGCTTTTCGAGCTGTGAGAGCGCATTCTTGCAGGATCATCTGAGCGAAATCATGAGTGGGATCCAGGATCCGCAGATCCGAGCCCTGCCGCCGATCTTCGACTACGGATATTAGCGGAATGGGACATAAATGTGGTATAGACAAAAGAATGCGAAAAGAGAAGGACGGGGAAAAGTATGAGCGAGAACATTGAAAAGATCAATCCAAGAGAGGAAAAAATCAATAAAATCATCGAAATCGAATGGAATATGTTCCAAAACGTAAATAATATCGGCGGCAGGGCTTCCTGTCAGGACGATCACGAAACCTTTGTGATTATGCGCAGAAGTCAGTTCGAGAACTGGACGGAGGCACTGCTGAATGCATATCTTGCCTACATCGAAGAGGCAGAGCAGGCAGGTCGCAACCTTATCGCCGAAAAATACGGGCGCATGATGAAAGATACGGAGCCTCGCTATTACGAGGAAAACATAAAACCGTATATTCCTGCGCTTTCGGAAACCGCCGAGAAGATGATCGACGAAATAATCCGGATCATCGTTCCGTGGGAAAAGGATTTTGCGGTGCGGTATCCGAAGCTGGGCAGGGCGAGCCGTCCTGTCACCGCAGAGGGAGATGCAAGCGGCTTCACCTCCATGGAAACCTACGCCCGCGGGGAGCTTGGAACCTACTCCGAGGCGCTTCTTGCGCTGTACCTTGCCTATATGAAAAAGCTGAAGGCGGAGGGCAAATCCATTTCCGTGATGGATCGTGAGGTCATGACGCGGCTCTACGGCTACGATTCCATCGAGGCCGCAGAAGCCAGCTTATAATGTAACGGCAAAAAAATTGGGACTGCATGCGCAGTCCCGGAAGGCATTATAAGAAACTCTAATGAGCTTAACTTGCGATGTACCACACGCGGCAGGGTCTCACACAAAAGCTGCCGCGCGCATCATCTAGGAGAACTGTAGGTGAAAAGAAACTCTTGGCACTGTTCCTTTGCTCCTTCAATTTCCTATATCATAACACACAACAAACCTGTTGTCAAGCATTATTTGTTGTCTGACAACGAATATTTTTCCATGAGCCGATAAACTGTCTGCCGCGTAACCCCCAAAAGCTCGGAGGCCTTGGTTTTATTGCCATCCGCAAGGCGCAGGGCTTCTTTTAGCAGCGCTTTTCGAGCCCTTTCGACCTCTGCTTTTTTCTCCTCAAGGGTGTTTGCGGTCTTCAAGGCAAGGCCACTGCTTGCGAAGTTACCCGGCTCAATTTCGCCCCCTGCTGCTACTCCAAGCTCGCCCGCAGAAGAGCCCTCCTCGGCGCCGATGGCATAACCCTTTGAGTAAATCGCCTCCCGCAGGATTTCTTCGTCGATTTCGTTTCCCTTTGACAGAATCGCCGCCCGCTGAATCACATTTTTCAGCTCCCGGATATTTCCCGGCCAGGAATACTCCAGCAGGCTTTGCTTTGCAGCACGGCTCAAAGTTTTTACCTCGCCGCCGCCGACCTCCGCCGCCTGGGAAAGAAAAGACTCCGCAAGGTCGATGATGTCCGTGAGACGTTCACGCAGAGGCGGGATTTCCACCGTCAAAACCTGAAGCCTATAGTAAAGATCCTTTCGGAAAAGCCCCTCGTCTATCATCTTTCGGAGATTTCGATTGGTTGCGGCGATGATACGGACGTTCACGAGGGTAGGCGTGTTGCTGCCGATGCGGGTAACTTGGTGAGTTTCCAGCACTCTGAGCAGCTTTGACTGAAAATGGAACGGAAGCTCTCCGATTTCGTCGAGGAAAAGGGTTCCCCCATCCGCCAGTTCAAATTTACCGATTTGCCCGCTCTTGGAAGCCCCGGTAAAGGCACCGCCTACATAGCCAAAAAGCTCGCTTTCGATGAGATTTTCCGGAAAATTCGCGCAGTTAATCGCAACGAAAGGTCCGTTCGCCCGGTCGCTCTCGTTATGGGCTGCCTGAGAAAAAAGCTCCTTGCCCACGCCGCTTTCCCCGACAATCAAAAGACTGTAAGGGCTTGCCGCATACTCTTTTGCCTGTTTTACGGCATTTAGCAAAGCGGGACTCTTGCCGATAATCGAGTCAAAGGTATATTCCGCAGAAAGTCCCATGAGCTTTTTCGTAGAGGTGAGGCTTACCTGCTGTATCGATGAAATTTCAATCATTCCCTGCACTCTGCCGGCGAAATCCTTGATGGGATACATGCTGTAGGAACCGAACTGCATACTGTTTGAAGAAGACTCGGCGGTGATTCCCACCTCCCAATCCAGCATTTTCTTGCCGGTGCGCAGAACATCTAGCATTTTCGGACGATTGGAGTCGGTTTTCATGGAGTGAATTTTGATACCGGACTGCTTGGTTATGTCCAGGATATTCATTCCGATGAGCGATTTTAGATCAGAAAGGTGCATGGCTTTCAGATAAGCGGCGTTACCGTAGACAAGACAGGCATTTTTGTCGTAAATGGATACGGCGTTGTCCGCAGCGTCAAAGGCGTCTACAATAAAAGCCAGCCTCTGAAGCTCCTGCTCCGGCTCTTTGACTAATTCCGATATGATTTCCGATGGTTTCATAAAAATCTCCGTTCTGCCGCCATGAGACCATGAATCGGCGTCTCGCTGCATAGCCTGTTTTCTCTTATCTTACCACAAAAAATACGCGCTTGGCAACAATCCTCCGAGGGAAAGCGCCTTACGCGCATATTTTTTTGACGGTTTTCGCCTGTTTTCGGCAGATTTTGGCTCAATTTCGACAGATTTCGCCCTGAGATTGCTCGCTGCCGCAAAAGCGGGAAATGCAAAACCAGTCAAATGGAAATCAGTCAAGCAGAAACCCTTCCGGGAACGGATCTTTCGGGTCCAAAATCCAGGTTGCAAATCCCATGATGCAGGCATTTCCGGTAACTTTCGGAATGATTGCGGGGATTCCGCCAACTGTCGTTTCCTCCACAACCTCGCATTTGAAAATGGAGCCGATGATACTTTCGTGGTTGAAGCTTTCGCCTACTTTCAGCTTGCCCTCCGCTACAAGCAGAGCAGCCTTCGCAGAGGTGCCGGTTCCGCAAGGGGAACGGTCAACCACCGTAGGGAGTGCCACTACGCAGTTTTGGATGTCTGCCTCAGGACTCTTCGGCGGGCCTGAGAATTCAACGTGCGTCACCTTGTTTACGAAAGGCAGCTCGGGGTGTTTGATTTCCACCTGGGCGTTAATATCAGCCGCAAGGGACTGAGCCGCAGCGATGAGCTTCGACGCGTTATGCGGGTTGATCTCAAGCCCGACCTTTTCTGCGGGAAGGATCGCGTAAACGTTGCCGCCCCAGGAAATGTCAAGGGTGAGCTTCCCGAAGTCCTTTGTGTTCACCGTGACATCTCGTTTCAGCACCATGGCAGGAGCGTTCAGGAATGACACTTCTTCCACAACGCCGTCATTTACCTTGGCTTCCACGGTGATAACTCCCGCCGGGGTGTCAAATTTCAGAGTGGTAACGGGCTCTTTGACATCCGCAAGCCCGGACTCGATGAGTGCCACAGCCGCGCCGATGGTATCGTGCCCGCACATCGGCAGCCAGCAGCTGGCTTCAAAATAGAGTACGCCGAAATCCGTACCCGGTGTGCAAGGCTCCGTAATCAGTGTGCAGGACATGATTTCGCTTCCACGGGGCTCATAAGCCAGAAGTTTGCGGAAACTGTCCTCGTTGTCTCTCATATATACGAATTTTTCGCCCATGGTGTTTCCGGGAATGTGCCGGAAACCGCTGACAACGGTACGGGTCGGGTGGCCCAGGGTGTGAGTTTCGATCGTTCTGAACATTTTTCTTGCTTTCATCTCGATTTTCCTCCGGTTAATAAAATTTGATGTAGATGTAATAGTAATAGTACCAAAAATTCTATGCAAGAATCGAACCAACTTTGAAAGCACGAGGAAGTTTTCTCAAAACAAAATAGAACAAAATCGAAAAATATCGCCGCAAAACCAGCAGGTGTAATAAAAAGATTACACCGTATAAAAAATGCGACACTGTATGTAACAAAAATATTACAAAACCCTGGGAATACCCCTTGGCACGACTTTTGCTCTTTATAATGCCATATAGAATAAGAAAAACAAAATGAGAAAAACTCGGAAGGAGCGAAAGCAATGATTTTTAACATACAAAAATGCTCGATACACGACGGGCAGGGGCTTAGAACCCTGGTATTCCTAAAGGGCTGTCCACTGCGGTGCAAATGGTGCGCAAATCCCGAATCCCAGTCTTATCTGCCGGAAATCATGGAATCTCCCGGCAAGTGCATCGGCTGCGGTGCCTGTATGAGAGCCTGCGGCGAAGGCGCGATCTCCATCAAGGAGGACGGACCGAGAATCGACAGGCAAAAATGTGTAAACTGCTTCAAATGTACCGACCTCTGCTACGCCGGAGCAAAATATCTGGAAGGCAGAGAGTATACCGTGGAGGAGCTTTACAAGGAAATCGCAAAGGACAAGATTTTTTACGACATGAAAGGGGGCGGCGTCACTTTTTCCGGCGGCGAACCACTGACTCAGCCTGATTTTCTGGCAAGAATCGCGAAGCTTTGCAGGCAAAAGGGCATCCATGTCCAGCTGGAATCCTGCGGCTGCGGCAACTACGAGCAGTTCAAGGAAGCCCTGCCCTTTGTGGACGCCATGTTCATGGACATCAAGCACATGGATTCTGCGAAACACAAGGAGCTGACAGGAGCAGGCAACGAGCTGATCCTCGAAAACATCAGAAAAATCGACGCCTTCGGCGTGCCAATCACCATTCGCACACCGGTAATTCCGGGTTGCAACGACAGCACTGAAAACATCAGGCAAACGGCGGAATTCATCAAGACCCTGCCGGGCGTAAAGGAGTACGAACTGCTTCCGTACCATCAGTTCGGCGTGGGCAAATACAAGGCGCTGGGTAGAGAGTACGAGCTTGCGGGAGTGCAGCCGCCGCAGGACGAAGAGATCCGCAGTCTCGTGAAAGCCGCAAACGAAGTATTCGCAGGCAGCGGCAAGGTCTGCTTCTATACGAAGGATAACGCTCGCATCGAGGTAATGTAAAGAGAAAGGAGCAAAATAGACATGAATGATATTCTCGTACAGGCTTTGGGGCTGATTGCATTTTTTTTGTTCATCATCTCCTATCAGGTAAAATCCAACAAGCTGCTGTTCTTTCTTCAGGCGGTGGGAAACACTTGCTTCACCGTGCATTTTTTTCTGCTGGGCACCCCGGCGGGAGCCGTAAGTGCGGTAATATCCGTAGTCCGCAATGCCTTGTTAGTAAAATATGACGAATGGAAATGGGTGCGATGGAAAAGCTGGATTTTCATATTCTCGGCAATCAGCGTGGTGGCAACGGCGCTTACATGGAAGAGCATTTTCAGCCTCTTTGCGGCAATCGCGGCTGTTTCAAGCACCATCGGCTACTGGTCCAACAATGCCAGAACTCTGCGCGTAATGAACCTTTGCTGTTCTTCCCCTGCGTGGCTGATTCATAACATAGGCACAGGCTCTTTGGGCGGTGCGGCAAGCGATACCTTTACGATCCTTTCCGTACTGGTTTCCATCTATCGCTTCGGATGGAAATCCTTAGGCGAGAACAAGTTTGAAAAGGAGAAATGAGATGAATCTCGGTGAAATTTTCAAAGACCTGGACAAGACTTTCCTGCTGAAAAGCCTGAATATCATGCAAAATGCGGTTTCCGTATATGACGAAAAACTCAGGCTGATTTATGCAAACGACAGCTATTGCCGGGATATGTTCATAGACAATTTGGAGGAAATGCTGGGAAAAACCATACAGGAAATCGAGGAACTCTGCGGCGTTCGGGTCTTTGCAATGCAGGCAAACAGGGAAAAACTCGCGTTGCCGGAGGTTCTCAAATACGGAGTGGCTTTTATCGACTGGGAAGTAAAGCTTTACAAGAAAGACGACCCGCAAAAGTCCAAGATGGTACTTTTTGATATGTATCCGATCCTCGATGACAGCGGGAAAATCAAGGGCGTCGTGGAGGTTTCCCATTCCCGGCATTCCGATATACACAAAGCCAAGAAAATGCTCGGTTTTACGGCCCAGTACACCTTTGAAAATATCCTGGGCGAAAGCGAGAAAATCAAGGAATTGACATGGCAGGCGGCACAGTTTGCCCGGAGCGATTTCAGCCTGCACATTTACGGCGAAAGCGGGGTTGGAAAGGAACTTTTCGCACAGGCGGTACACAATGCCAGCGAGTTTCGCGGGGGCCCCTTTGTTGCCCTAAACTGCGCCAGCTTTCCCGAAAATCTCATCGAAAGTGAGCTTTTCGGATATGTGGCGGGAGCCTTTACCGGCGCCTCAAAAAACGGCCAGATGAGCAAATTTGAACTTGCAGACGGTGGAACGCTTTTCCTCGACGAAATCGGAGAGCTTCCGCTGCCGTTTCAGGCGAAGCTGCTGAGGGTGCTGGAAACAAACGAGGTTACAAGAATCGGAAGCTCCGCCTCTATACCTTTCAATGTACGCATCATTTCGGCGTCCAACCGCAATCTGCAAAGAATGGTTGAGGAAGGGACCTTTCGCCGGGACCTTTATTACCGCTTGCAGGTCCTCAGCCTCGAAATTCCGCCGCTACGGGAAAGAGGCAGGGATGTGCTTCTCATTGCGGACAGGTTTCTGGAAAACAGCGCAAAGCTGAGAGGAGAGAAAAAATTGGAATTTTCGCCGGAGGCGGAGGCGGAAATTCTGCGCTATGACTGGCCCGGAAATATTCGTGAGCTTAGAAATGCAATGAATAGGCTTACCGTTCTTTCCAAGGGAGGCGTGATCAGAAAAGAGGATCTGGACGCGGCGCTTTATTGCAAGCCTCATGGGGGCAAGGCAGGGGAATTCGAGCCTATGAGAAGCGTAGGCAGCGAGCAAAGCAGTAAAAATCGTGCTCCAAAGGAGCGAATCGAAGCAAAAAAGAAAGAGGTGGAGCTTGCGAATATCGAGCTGATAAGAGAAGCCCTGGAGATAGCCGCAGGAAACAAAAACGAGGCGGCACAGCTTCTCGGCATATCTCGAAAAACCATGTACAATCTGCTCCATAAATACAATTTGGAGATATAGCAGGCTAAAATACCGTGCAAAATATTACACAAAACAAGAATCGGTGCAAGAATTTACACAAACCATGTGAAAAATCTTACATCGATTTTATTTTACGAAAAAAATTAAATGGACTTTCCTCGTGAATGCAAGTAAATGCAAAGCCTCCGGGCTTTGTTATTTTTTTGTCCGGCCTTGGCACGACTTTTGCGATTATATATGGCACAAAACCTTTTGTCGCGATAATTCCCGCGGCAAATGTGTGTAAAGACGCGTCAAAATTTAATTTTATTGGAGGCAATATTATGGACGAAAACAAAAAGAGCGGATACGGATCCCGAATCGGTCTGCTCTGCGTACTGGTAGCGGGTTCCGTGGGAACCGGCAATATGTGGCGATATCCGAGACTTGTATGCACCTACGGCGGCGCATTCGTTGTGGCAACCATCGTCGGACTTATTCTAATCGCAATTCCTTTGGTTATGAACGAAAACTTCATGGGGCGTATTTCAAGGCACTCTGCGCCGGGCGCATTTCGCGACCTTTTGGGGCCGCAATACACCTGGATGGGAACCTTTGCGACCATGTGCTATTTCCTGATGCACTGTAACTACACGGTTATTTTGGCGTGGTGCGTGCGCTATACCTTTATGTCCGCAACCGGAAGCTATTTCGGCGTGGAAGACAAGATGGCGCTGTTTAATTCCGTGGCGTCGAAAGACCTTTGGACGGGAGTTTGCTGGGTAGGAATCGTGGTTCTTGCTTGGTTCTTCATGAAACGTCAGTCAATTATGGAAAAGATGACGAAGTTCATCGTTCCGGCAATGTTCGTGATTTTGATTATTATGATCGGCTTCTCCATGACAAGAGAAGGCGGTATCGAGGGATATAAATATTCCTTCTCCTTTACCCTCGCAGACCTTGTAAACCCGACAATCTGGCTGGAAGCCCTTACTCAGGATTTCTGGTCCCTGGGCTCGGGCACAATGCTTTGCGTAACCATGGCGAAGTTCGCTCACAAGGACGAGGATATCGTCGTAAATTCCAATGTTCAGGCATTCGGCGACTGCTCCTTTGCGATGCTGGCGACCTTATCGGTACTCCCTTGCATCTTCTCCTTCGCAGGAAGCACGGAAGAAGCTGTGGCCCTTGCACAGAGCGGAAACAACGGACTGACTTTCGTAGGACTTTGCAACCTGTTTGAAAGCGTAGCGGGCGGCAGAATTCTGGGAACTTTGTTCTTTGCCTGCCTTGTATTTGCGGCATTCTCATCGGTGTGCGTTGCGGGTACCGTATTCGCAGGACCGCTCATCGACTGCGGTATCAAGAGAAGCAAAGCCGTTGCCATCGTTTTGGCGGGGCACCTGATCATTGCACTGCCGTGCTTCCTCAACCAGGAAATCCTTTCTAATCAAGACACGGTTTGGGGCTTCGGCATCTTCATCGGCGGAACTTTCAGCGGACTGTTTGCAATGAAATACGGCGCAAAAAAGATTCGCAGAATGATCAATGCGGTTAGCGACAAGCAGCTTGGCAAAGCCTTTGAATACATGGTAGGACTGCTGGCGCCAATCGCCTGCATTATTATCATGGTAACCTGGCTGATTCAGTCCATCGGTTGGGACCCTGAGTGGTACAACCCGTTCAGAACCAGCAGCACCATGACGCTTTTGATTCAGTGGGGTATCGCTTTAATAATCTGCCTTGCATTGAACAAGACCATCAACCGCAAGACCCAGGGCGTGTTCTACGATCCTAACAGCGAGGAATTTCCTGAAGTTCCGGATCAAATCATGGAACAGGTTTAGTAAGAACGGAAGAAGGAGGCAAAAAATATGTGGGTTTTAAGTATGATATTATGTCTTTCAATCGTATTCGGACCTTGTATCTACTATCTTGGAGTTGCGCTTAAAAAAAGAGGTTAAAAAATCGCCTCGGGCAGAAAAGCTTATGACGATCAGAGAAAGCCGAGGAAAATTTCCTCGGCTTTCTTGGTAACAAAAATTTTCTCAAGATTTTTTGTCAGACAACAGGGTTAACGACTAAAAATGGCACAAGTTTTGCAATATAATTTTGCGAAAGTAAATGAAAAGGTAAAGACGCAATTTCAAACTTCATGAAGAAATTATGAGAAGATTATTTGAATAAACGAAAGGAGAACATTATGCTTACAGAGAGAATCGCAAGGCTCAGCGACAGAGTCCGCAACACCCAGGCAACTGTTGACCTAGACCGGGCAAGGCTTATCACAGAATTTTATAGCCAGCCCTCCATGGACAACTTTATCTTAAGGAGAGCAAAGGCATTCAAGTATTATCTTGAAAACATGGAAATCTTCATTGACGAGGACGAACAGATGGCAGGTCACCAGGGAAGCCGCATCCAGTCGGTAATCATGCATCCGGACACCACGAAATGGCTTTATGATGATTTTGATACCCTGGATAACAGACCATCCGATAACCTTGAATTCCGTTCCGATGAGGACAGGGAAGAGCTTAGAAAAATCGTAGAAGTATGGCATGGTCACACTTTGGGAGATTTTACATCCGCTCTTCTGGACGAGGACATGAAGGAAATGATTGCGGCGGGCATCATGACCCACGGAATTTCCCAGCAGTCCACCATGAACCACTCACCGGATTACGACCACTTTATCAAAAGGGGTTACAGATATTATATCGATGCGTGTAAAGAAAAACTTGCAAACCACAAGATCAACGACGTTTACGACATGGAGCAGGTTATAACATGGAAGTCCATGATCATCGTTATGGAGGCCATCATCGGACTTGCTCACAGATATGCGGATCTGGCAGAAAAGAAAGCCGCGGAATGTAAGGACGAAAAGAGAAAACAGGAGCTTCTTACCATGGCGGAAAACTGCCGTCAGGTTCCGGAAAATCCTCCAAAGACCTTCCTGCAAGGCACCCAGATGGTATGGTTCCATCACCTGGCAATCACTCTGGAAGTATCTGGCGGCGACCACAACTTAGGCAGATATGACCAGTATATGTTCCCGTTCTTCGAAAAGGAAACCGCAGAGGGCAAGCCGGAAGAATATTTCGCAGAAATCATTCACGAGTTTAAGCTGAAAGTCATGGAAATGTGGAACGTAAGAAGCTATGCGGAATCCATCGCAGACCCGGGCTGCCCGCTTTGGATGCACGTAATCCTCGGCGGTCAGAAGACCGACGGAAGCGACGCCTGCAACGAGCTGACAAGAGTATTCCTGCGCTGCCTGCTGGATCTTCAGACAGACGAGCCTTGCATTTCCTTCCGTTACCATCCGAATGTGGACGAGGAGACTTTCAGACTTGCCATCAAGGCGGCAAGAGATACCGGCGGACACCCGGCTTTCTATAACGACACCACGGCGATTACCTACCTGCTTCAGCTGGGATTCACCCTGAAAGAAGCCAGAAACTGGGGAATCTGCGGCTGCATCGAGCCACAGGTGCTGGGAATTTCCGATTTCCAGAGCAATCCGGGATATTTCAACCCGATTAAGATTTTGGACATCATGCTTCACAACGGCTATGATGTAAATACGGGCAAGAAAATCGGTCTCGAAACAGGAGATCCGAGAAACTTTAAGGATATCGAAGACCTGAAAGATGCATTCCAAAAGCAGATCCAGTTCTTCATGGGACGTTTCGTGGAAATGTACAGCAGAACTCTGTCATGGCATACATTCACACTTCCGACCATCACAGGCTCCACCCTTGCGGTTGGCTGCCTGGAAAAGGGAAAGACCCTGCAGGAAGAAGGTTCCAACCATCACTATACGGCGATTGCAATCACCAGCATGGCGAACGTGATCGACTCCATCGAAGCAATCGATGCCTGCGTATTCCGGCAGAAAGCCATCACCATGGACGAACTGCTGGATATGCTTGACCACAATTTCGAGGGACACGAAGACAAGCGCCAGATGCTACTGAATCGGGCGCCGAAATTTGGCAACAATATCGAAGAAGTAGACAAATATTCCTACTGGCTCATCGATATGCTGGATACCGAAGCAAAGAAGTATCGCGACCCGATGGGCGGACCTTATACCCTGGTTGTTGCGACTCAGGCTTACAACGTAGAACTCGGAAAGTTAGTAGGCGCAACTGCCGACGGCAGACTGGCAACCACGCCGCTTGCCGACAACGCTTCCCCGATGGCGGGCATGGATGTAAACGGACCGACCGCGGTAGTAAACTCATTAGCTTGCTGCGATCCGCTGGTACCGGAAAGCGGAATGCTCTTTAACCAGAGATTTGACCCGCAGGTTTGCGCGGGAGAAAAGGGTCTTGATATCATCGAAACCGTATTCAAGGCGCACTTCGCAAAGGGCGGCTTCCACATTCAGATCAATGTGCTGGACGACAAGACTCTCCGGGCGGCGCAGAAGGAACCGGAAAAATATAAGAACGTGCTGGTAAGAGTTGCGGGCTACTCCGCATATTTCGTGGATTTAAGCGAAGAGATTCAGAACAATATCATCGACAGAACGATCCAGAAGGGACTGTAAACCATGGGTAAACCATGAGGTTTGCAATAGCTATAAGGACTGTAAGGAGGATTAAATGTTATCACATAGAATAGAAAAAATCAGAGACAGAATCAGAAATACCACGCCTACCATCTGCCTGGACAGAGCAAGGATTGCCACGGAGTTTTACAAAACTCCGTCGGTGGAGCCTTATGTCCGCAGAAGAGCGGAGCTTTTCAAGCTTGTAAACGAAACAAGACACATATATATTGAAGAGGACTCTCTTCTTGCAGGGAGCATCGCTTCCAGAACCCATGCGGTTCCGGTTTTCCCGGAAATGATGAACTGGCTGCCGGAAGCCGTTGAAACCTTCGACACCCGTCAGTTCGACCCATTCCAGTATATGCCGGGAGAAAAAGACGAGCTGAGAGAAATCGCAAATACATGGAAAGGTCACACCTTCGGAGATTACACCGACGCCATCATGACCGAGGAGGAGCATGAACTGGTGAATGCGGGAATTTTTACCAGAGGCATCCAGCAGTGCTCCACCATGTGCCACGCTCCCGACTATGCGAACCTGGTTAAGAGAGGATACAGATACTATATCGACGAGTGCAAAAAGCAGATTGCATCCCTGAACGATCAGATGACCATAGAGAACACTGATCAGAGAATCAAGTGGGAAGCAATGATCACCGCCATGGAATCCGTCATCACCCTGGCGCACAGATATGCGGATCTGGCTGCGGAACTTGCCACAGATTGCAAGGATGCGGAACAAAAGAAAATGTACGAAACCATCGCAGAAAACTGCCGGGTTGTTCCGGAGAACCCGCCGCAGAATTTCCTTCAGGCGGCGCAGCTGGTGCTTTTCACCCACGACGCCCTCATGACGGAAAACATGGGCTACATCCACGCTCTGGGAAGATTCGACCAGTATATGTATGATTTCTACAAAAAAGACATGGAAGCAGGGGTGCCTGAACAGGAAATCGCAGACGTCATCCACGAGTTCAAGCTGAGAATCGAGGAAATGTGGTACCTCAGAGACGAATTCGAATCCGGAGCCTATCCGGGCTGCGCCCTCTACATCCAGATGACCCTGGGCGGCCAGAAAGCGGACGGCACAGATGCCTGCAACGAGCTGACCAGACTCATTCTCCACGGCATGGAAGACTTGCAGACAAAGGAGCCGCCGGTATCCTTCCGGTATCATGACAACGTAGACGAAGAAACGTTCCGTCTCGCCATCAAAGTCGCTTTGACCGGAGGCAGTCACCCGGCATTCTTCAACGACAACAACGCGATTCCGGCGCTGATGAAGCTGGGATTCACCTTGGAGCAGGCCAGAGAATGGTGTCTCCTGGGCTGCACGGAGCCTATCGTACCGGGAATTTCGGATTACCAGTCCATGCTGGGCTTCTTCAATACCATCAAGGTGTTTGAGGTTACCCTTTACGGCGGCAAAGACCCTGTATCCGGCAAACAGATCGGCCCTGTCACACCAGAGGCAAAGGACATCCGGTCCATGGAAGAACTCAAAGAAGCCTACCTTACCCAGCAGGCATATTTCATCAAGCGCTTCGTTGAAAAATTCAACCGTATGGTTTCCGTTCACGCTTACACCATGCCGACCCTGGTAGCCTCCGCCTTTACACAAGGCTGCATCGAAAAGGGCAAACTGCTTCAGGATAAGGGTGCGGACTACAGATGGGATGCCATGGCGATTACAGGCCTTGCAAACATCGTAGACTCCCTTGCGGCCATCGAAGAATGTGTATTTAACAAGCACTATATCACAATGCCGGAGCTTATGGATCTGCTCAAAACAGACTTTGCCGGCAAGGAAAATCTCCGCCAGATGCTGATCAACAAGGCACCGAAG
>CAVGEP010000018.1:0-17002 GCA_963628105.1 Alistipes communis | reverse complement strand
GTCATAATACCATTTGCCCGTGCCGAATATCATCTTCGAATTTTCGTGGCCGTTTATCTTCCGCATGAGCTCGAAGGCGACCTCGTTTATCTTCTCCGCCCCGAGACTTCCGCCAAAGGAAAGAATCACAAAATCTTCCTGTTGAAATCCCAGTTTCGCTCGTGCCCGCGCCTTATCCATGCTAAAAAAACTTTTGCGGACGGGATTTCCTGCATCCACCATCTTTTCGGGGTCCTTAAAGTACTTTGCGGCGTCAGAAAATCCGAGAAATACCTTGTCTACATACCTTTCCAAGGTTCTGTTTGCAAGTCCCGGGAAGGCATTTTGTTCGTGCAGAAAGGTCTTTGCTCCGAAGAACCGCCCCGCGAGAATTACAGGAAAGCATACGTATCCTCCGGTTCCTATTACCACATCAGGCCTGAATTTTCTCATCACCCTGCCGGCCTCCAATATGCCCTTTGTCACCCTCGCCCCGGTCTTTATCAGCTGCCAGGGACTTGATTTGTCGAGCCATCTTGCGTCCACCATTGCCATCGGATATCCGGATTTTGGAACCACATCCTTTTCGATTCCTTCTATGTTGCCCACATAGAGAATTTCCGCGTCCGCATCTTTTTCCTTGAATTTATCGGCGATGGCAAGGGCAGGATATATATGTCCACCCGTGCCTCCGCCCGTGACTATTACTCGCATACCGTCTCCTAAAAAATAAATATTCTATAATTTTGATGATTTCGAAATGTTGATCAAAATTCCCATTGCTCCCATAAAAATCAAGAGCGCGTTTCCGCCGTAGCTGATAAATGGCAAAATTATTCCCGTCGCCGGCATCGAAGAAGTTACAACTGCTATATTTATAACCACCTGCAGCCCTACCATCATTATGATCCCTGCCGCAAGCATCATCCCGGTGTAATCCGCAGCATTCATTGCCACGTGGCAGCCGCGCCAAATGAGGAGCAAATATACGACTATGAGGCAAAAGATGCCTACAAATCCGAGTTCCTCGCCGATAATTGCCAGTATGAAGTCGTTTTGTGCGAAAGGAAGATAAAGATTCTTTTGCACACTGTTTCCAAGGCCCAGCCCCGTGAGCCCTCCGGTTCCCAGAGCCAGCAGCGACTGAACCACCTGCCAGCCGTCTCCGAGCGCATCCGCAAACGGATCCCGAAAGCTCGTAAATCTTCTGTAACGATATCCGTCAGAGTCAAGGAAAATGAATGCCCAGCCTAAGAGTCCCGTAGCCCCCAGCAGGATGCCTGTGTGAAGCCATCTGATTCCCGATACGAGGAGCATCCCGCCGGCTATGAGCACAACCGTGACCGCCGTCGACATGTTAGGCTGCTTCATGATAAGCGCGCCGTATGTTCCGGCGACCGCAACGATCGGTATTACGCCCTTCAGAAAGTCTGTGCTCCACTTAGGATGCCTCGAAAAATATCCTGTGGTAAACAAAATCATTCCCACCTTGGCCAGTTCTCCCGGCATGATGGTGATCGGACCGACGGCGATCCATCTTGCGGAGCCGTTGGCTTCTGCCCCCAGCGGTGTCAGAACCAGCACGAGCAGAACAAGACATATCACAGGCACGATAACCCAGAGCCTGGCCCAAAAGTGATAGTCCACCCTTGCGCAAATCCACATTCCAATGGATCCCGCAGCGAGCCATATGAGCTGCCTCTTGAGATAAAAATATGGATTGTAATAGTTCGTGCCGGAAGGATAGTAGCTCGCGCTGAAAATCATAATCGTTCCAAAGATTACCAGTATCGCTACCAGCAAAGCTATGGACAGGTCTCCGGTTTTTTTGCTGCCCTGAAAAATTTTAATCATATCCCAAGCCTCATTACGCACTCCTTGAAATGCTTGCCTCTTTGCTCAAAATTATCATACATATCCCAGCTGGCGCATGCCGGAGAAAGCAGGACCGTATCGCCCTCTTCCGCCGACTCGAACGCAAGCCTTACGCATTCGTCCATGTCCTTGCCATACACAAAATCATTGAACCCGAGGCGGCTTGCCGTATCCGCGATGAGCTTGCCGTCTCTGCCGATAAGCACCAGTTTCCTTACCTTGCCGTCAAAATTCCTGATCAGCTCGTCAAATTCCTGGCCCTTGCCGTCGCCTCCGGCAATCAGTATGATCTTTCCTTTTATCGCTCGCAGCGCGATAACCGCCGCGTCCACATTCGTGCCCTTAGAATCATTGTAAAATTTCACTCCGCTTATTTCTCCTGCGAACTCGATTCTATGCTCCACACCGCCGAAAGACACCAGCGTCTGTGCGATGACTTCCGGATCAATCCCGGCAAAATAGGAGATTGCCGCCGCCGCAAGGCAGTTTTCGACATTGTGGTCTCCTATGATCTTCAAATCATTGCGGTTACAAAGCTCTACAGTTTCGCCCCTTTCGTTTCGGATAACAAGCATTTCTCCTTTTAGATATGCTCCGAAGTCAAGTTCCTCTTTTCGGGAGAACGGGACGATTTTTGCCTTGCAGCCCTCTGTTAGCGCAAAGCAGGTCTTGTCATCGTAGTTTACGATGCAATATCCGCCCTCGTCCTGATTCTTAAAGATCGCTGCCTTTGCCTTGCCATAAGCCTCCATCGTATGATGACGATTTAGATGATCGGGCGTAAGGTTGAGAATTGCCGATACCGCCGGCTTGAAGTATTTTGTCGTCTGCAGCTGGAAGCTGCTTGTTTCTGTCACAAGCCAGTCTTCTTCTTCGGCCTCGAGTGCCTTGGAAATTACCGCGACTCCGATGTTGCCAACCACAAAGGTCTTTCTCCTCGCATTCTTAAATATTTCTCCAACGAGGGTCGTGGTGGTAGTCTTTCCGTTGGTTCCGGTTATCGCAACGAATGTTGCTCTGGCGATTCTATAGGCAATTTCGAGTTCACCTATGATTTCCGAGCCTGCCTTCTCTGCCTCCGTTATAAATGGAAGTTCCGGATTTACGCCGGGGCTGAGTATCAGCATATCGAAGTTTTCGACATGCTCGGGGATCTCGTGAAAATAGCAGCGGACGCCCTTTCCTTCGAGAAAATTCAGAAGCTGGGTGTCAATATGCTCTGCGTCCTTTGAATCCTGCACCGAAACGCAAGCTCCAAGCTTTAGCATCGCCTGAACTGCCGCTATTCCGGATTTGCCAAGCCCCACAACCAAAACCTTCTTGCCTTTTATATTGTCCAAATTTAAGTTTTTCATAACAATCGCCTCTTAAATATTATTTACCGCCAGTGCCAATATGCAAAATAGCAGCGTGGCTGCCCAAAACATCAAAACTACGTTTTTTTCCTTCATTCCGCAAAGCTCAAAATGATGGTGAATTGGCGCCATCTTGAAGATCCGCTTGCGTGTTTTTTTGAAATATGTTACCTGAATTATAACCGACAGGGCCTCCAGTACATATACAAGGCCTGCAATCGCCAGCAAAAATTCCATCTTCATCATCACGGCTGCCGCGGCCAGCATTCCGCCCAGCGCCATCGAGCCTGTATCCCCCATAAAAATCTTTGCGGGGTTCTTGTTGAACATCAAAAACCCCATGCAGGCTCCGCAAAGAGCGCCATAAGCAATCGGCTCTGCCAGGAACCCCCCAGAGCTATATATTCCCAGAATCACCATGCAAAATGCCACGAGCGCCGTCACTCCGGAGGCGAGTCCGTCGAGTCCGTCCGTAAGATTTACTGCGTTGCTGAATGCAATCATGACGAAGATGATGAACGGGATGTAAAGGATTCCAAAGTCTATATATAGGTCCGCGAATGGAATCCATACCGAGCTTGCCGGCGCATCCCCAAATCCGCTGTTAAAGTAAGCAAATATTGCAAATGCCGCGGAGAATGCGAACTGCAAGACGATCTTCTGCTTCGGGCTGATACCCGCATTGTTCTTCTTTATGGCCTTCTCGTAGTCGTCGATGAATCCGATGAGTCCGAAAAGCAGCATCACCGTAAGAATTACGGCAAGGTTTAATAGGCTAACCGAGTTTCCGCCAAAAATCAATGCGCAAGCTGCCGCCGAAACCATGGTAGCGCTTATAATTGCAATGCCTCCCATGCTAGGCGTTCCCGTCTTGGAAAGATGAGACTGCGGGCCCTCCTCTCTGACGAATTGCCTAAACTGCTTCTTTTCGAGAAATGGTATCAGTATCTTCGTGAAAATTGCCCCCAAAACCCACGCCGCAATAAGCGCTATTATCGGAATCAATATTCTGTTCATTTTGTGACGTCTCCTATCGTTGTTTATTTATCTCTTATCTCTCAAAATCTCGTTTACTATTTCTTCCATCATCATGCCGCGCGAGGCTTTCACGAGAACCACATCGCCAGCCGCAAGCAAATCGCCAATCTTTGTCAAAAGCTCACTTTTTTCTTCAAAGTAGAGGACCCTGTCCTCCGGCAATTTTTCTCTTGCCCCTTTGGCATAACCCTTTGCGAGCTTTCCGACCGCAATCAGAAGGTCAAGCGGCTTTCCGTGCGCATATCTTCCGACCGCCTCGTGGGCCGATTCCGCCTCAGCTCCCAGCTCGTACATGTCGCCGATTATGGCAATTTTGCGCTGTCCCTGGGTATGCATCAGCGTATCAATAGCCGACATCACCGAGGCAGGGCAGGCATTATACGTATCGTCTATTACCTTTATACCGTTATTTTCCTTGATATTCAGGCGTTTTTCCGTGAGTTTGGCATTGGCTAGGCCTTCGATAGCCTCCGGGATTTCTATTCCCATCCGCTCCGCTGCCGCGATCGCAAGGCTTGCGTTGAGCGCGTTGTGGGCGCCAGGAACCGCAAGCTTTACACCGTATTTCTTTGCACCATGAGTCAAGCTATATTCTATGCCCCTGTCTCCAAGGTCGCTAACCTCAGAAACGATATACTCATTTTCGGGGGTGCTTCCTACCGTTACGAGGGTGTGTTTTCCGCTGACGTTTTCGCGGCAAAGCATGTCGCAGTCCGAATTTACCACCAGAGTCGAATTCTCATCAAAGCAGGTAGTAACCTCCATTTTTGCCCGCAGTATGCCCTTGCGGCTGCCGAGATTCTCGATGTGAGAAATCCCGATATTCGTTATAAGAGCAATGTCAGGACGGACTATGCGCGCAAGCTTTTCTATCTGGCCGAAATTATCCATCCCCATCTCCAGCACCGCCGCCTGCGTATCCTCATCGAATTCCAGTATGCTCAATGGCAGCCCGATTCCGTTGTTGAAATTTTTTAGGTTCCTGCCCGTCTTGTATCTTGTCGATACGATGTAATACATCATGTCGCGCGTGCTGGTCTTGCCGACGCTTCCTGTTACCGCAATTCTGTGCTTCAGCGGCAGGCTCTCAAGATAGTATGACGCCAGGTCTTGCAATGCCTTGGTAGTATCAGAAACAAGTATCACGGCAGGGCTTGCGTCTGCCGCCGCAAGAGTCTCCTTCGCAAGCTTATTCGCGTCCGAAATCACGGCTGCCCTGCAGCCCCTTTCGAAAACCTGCGTAAGATAATCATGAGCATCGTTATTTTCGCCTATCAGTGCGAAGAAAAGGTCTCCCTCCTCCGCCTTTCTGGAGTCCGTGCAGACCTTCCGGACCCTCTCCTTGCCGCTCCCGGTGAGCAGCTGTCCGCCGGCTGCATCCAAAACCTCTTCAATAGTAAATTCTCTCATTTTCTTTTATCAGCAAAAGCTATCTCCTATTCTTTATATACATATACAACCGTATTTTTCTTGACCTTCGTACCGGCCTTAGGATACTGTGCCACTACCGTGAAATCATCGTCGTCTTGCGCGGACTTCGGCCGGCTGTACTTGAGTTCCTTGCCGCCGATAATGCCTGCCGCATCGCTGAATTCCTTGCCGACAACATTCGGCACGGTCGTATATCCGCTCTGCAGAGTCTTTTTCTCCGCGGAGGTGTATTCCGGTGTAACATTCAGATAGCGCAGCGCATCAGTCATGATCTTCTTTGCGATAGGTGCTGCAACTATCGAGCCATAATATGCTCCCTTGGGGCTATCTACTATAAGCAAAATCGAAATCTGCGGATCGTCCATCGGTGCCATTCCTATGAATGAGCTGTAATAGTACTTGCCATATTTTCCGGTGCCGGCGTCGATTTTGTTTGCCGTTCCCGTCTTGCCGCCGACGCGGTAGCCTGCGATCCTTGCATTTCCGCCGCCGCCTTCGTCTACTACATATTGCATGATATTACGCATTTTCTTTGCCGTCGTCGAAGAAATTACCTTGCGGACAACCGTAGGCTCATAGGACTGCACCACATTCCCGTCGCTGTCGGTGAGAGCCTTGACATAACGCGGCTGAAGCAGCTTTCCATCGTTACCGATTGCATTTATCGCTGTCAGGAGCTGGATCGGAGTCAGGGAAATTCCCTGGCCGTATCCGATGGTCGCAAGCTCAACCGGGCCTACATTATCGATGTTTTGCAAGATCGCGCTAGCCTCGCCCGGATAATCCACTCCGGTGGTTTCCGTAATTCCGTATAAGTCGATATATTTGTAAAGCTTTGTCTTGCCAAGAAGCTCCGCAACCTTTGCGAGCGCCGGGTTGCATGAGTTTCCGACCGCTTCCTTTATTGTCTGGGTTCCGTGAGCGCCGCTCGTCCAGCAGTGGAGCCTTATCCCCGAGACGCTGAAGCTCCCGGCGCATTTGAAAGTCGTATTTTCGTCTATGACCTTCTCCTCGATAGCAGCAGAGGATGTGATCAGCTTAAATGTGGAGCCCGGCTCATAGGTATCGCTGACAACAGGATTTCTCCAGAGGCTGAACAGGTATTGGTTTTGCTCCTCGGTGGTCATCTTTGCATATTTCTTTGCATCTTTAGCCAGCGGCTCCGTCGCGTCATTAGGATCATATCCGGGAGTCGATGCACTTGCCAGAATATCGCCCGTCTTCGGGTCCATCACCAGGCACATTATGCGCTTGGCCTTGGTGGTTTCCATGCCCTCTGCCAGCGCCTTTTCGACATAATATTGAATCGCCTCGTCTATTGTCATTATGACATTTAGGCCGTCCTGTGCCTCGTAGTATTCTTCTGCTCCCTCCACGAGTTCGTTGCCCACCAGATCCGTATTCTTTACCCATCTTCCCGCAACACCGCTCAGATACTGGTCGTATTGCAGCTCAATTCCGGTTCTGCCTACGCTGTCATCGTTGACGCTGCCCAGAACCTGAGATGCAAAATTGCCCAGAGGATAATATCTTTTTGTATCTTCGGAGAGTTCTATTCCGGAAATTGCAAGTTCGCGTAGTTGCTCAGCCGTGTCCTTGTCCAGGTATTTGGCTACTCTGACCAGGGCCTGTTCCTTTGTTATACTTGTATAAATGCTGTCGGCATCGCCGCCTGTGATCTTTGCAATCTCATCCGCAAATCCCTTTATTTCTGCGTCAGAGCGTTCCTCGCCGTCCTTTAGTTTTATCTGCGAGGGTCTTGCCCAAAGGGTGTAGCAGGTGGTGCTGGTCGCAAGCTCCTTGCCATTTCTGTCATATATCGCACCCCTTTTTGCCTCGATGGGCGTATCCTGCGTCTGCTGATCAATGGCCTTCTGGCTCAGCTCCTCGGCGTCGACAATTTGTATCCATGCCAGTCTGAAAAGGAGCAAAACGAGCATCAGCGCAATCAGCGCAAAGCCTATTGCTATTCTTCTTTTATTTTTTTTTGCTACCTGTGCCCTCATGTTCCTCCTTCAAGCAGAAAGCCAGACCTAATTTTGCTATTTAGTTGTCTGGCTCTTTTTCGTTTATGAAATTTTCCCAAGTCCTCTATATACTACTTGTATGCCTTTTCGCGAATTTTCCCCGCAAGGTCATCGGAAGCATTTGCACCTGATTCGATATATATACACTGCTGAGACTTCGGGTATTGCATCCCCAGCTTATCCGTCGCATATTCCTCGATGGATTCGATGCTATTGGCACTTTCGATTTTTATGCCGAGCATGGAAATTTCGTTCTCAAGGACAATATTTTCGCTCTGCATTTGGTTTATGGAATACTTGATCTGCGTTGCTTTTGCGCTCATCCATATCGTTGTAATGAGAACTGCCCCGACAAATACCATGAAGATTATCGACCTTACAAGCATCTTGTGGGTAATAAGAGCAGTCTCCGCCTCGTGTATAATCGTCTCCGGGCGCTGCGGTCTTGGCCTTACGCGTTTTACCCTCTCAGGCTTAGGGCTCGGTTCTGCCGCTGCAGCGCCTGCCCACCGGTCCGGCCTATATGTTTGCCCAAGTGTCGAATATTCAGATGTATAAGCTCTGCTTGCTTGCGCCATTTTTTCTCCTCGCCAAATTACTTTTTCTGTGCAATACGAAGCTTCGCGCTCCGTGCTCTCGGATTTTTCTCGATTTCCTCAGACGATGGCAAAATCGGTTTGCCTGACTTTTTTTCGATGTCGCCTACCTTGCCGCATACGCATACCGGAAACTCCCTCGGACAGGTGCAAGGGTTAATCCTCTTGTTGATGATTTCCTTGACAATTCTGTCCTCCAGCGAGTGGAAGGTGATGATGCAAAGTCTGCCCCGAGGTGCCAGACAATCGCAGAATTCGGATACCGCTCTTTCGAGTTGCCCCAGCTCGTCATTAACCTCGATTCTTATCGCCTGAAATGTGCGTTTCGCCGGATGCGGGCCTTCGCGTCTTGCCGATGCCGGAATCGCCGCCTTGATTATCTCCACCAGCTGAGCCGTGGTCTCAATAGGCTTTTCCTTTCGGGCTCTTACTATAAAATCCGCAATCCTTGATGCCCATTTTTCTTCGCCATATTTCGTTATAATTCTTCTCAGCTCGTCCTTTTCGTAACCGTTTACCACATCATATGCGGTAAAATCGTCGTCCTGGCTCATTCTCATGTCCAGCGTCGCATCCTGCATGTACGAAAATCCCCTCTCGGGATTGTCAAGCTGAAATGAAGAAACACCCAAGTCCAAAAGTGCCCCGTCGATCTTTTTTATCCCAAGCTCATCCAGGACTTCTTTGATGTCCGAATAATTGCTTTGAACAAAGTATTTGCGACAATTGTAGCCGGAAAGCCTTTTCTCGGCAGCCGCCAATGCGTCTCTGTCGCGATCAATTCCTATCAATATCCCCTCTTCGCTCAGTCTTTCGCATATCCCGCTGCTGTGTCCGCCGCCCCCCAGCGTGCCGTCCACGTATATGCCATCCGGGCGTATATTCAACCCCTCCATACATTCTTCGAAAAGAACCGAAGTGTGCCTAAATTCCATCAGAAATTATACTCCTCCAACGCTTTCGAAAAGTCCACCGGCTCCATCTTGCTGTCGTTGCCTGGCGCCTCCCAAACCTCTCTTGCCCAAATTTCTATCTTCGTCATGGCACCCATGGTTACCAGTTCTTTTTCGACTCCGGCATAGGCCTTGAGCTCCTGAGGTATTACGATTCGGCCCTGTCTGTCAAATTCGCATTCCGCGGCATTTGCGCAAAAATGTCTTATGAACGACCTGACCTTAGGATCGGATTCCGGCAGCATCGCAATCTTTTCCATCTGCTTCTGCCAGCTGTCCATCGTATAAATGTACAAGCATCTGTCCAGGCCCTTGGTCAAGACGCATCTTTGGCCAAGACCCAGGCGCATCTTCGAAGGCACGATCATCCTGTTTTTTTCGTCTATTGAATTATAAACGGTCCCCATAAACATGGATAAATGCCTCCTTTCCCTGCACAGATTTTCTGATTGCTACTCAAGCCATTGTACTATCTCCAATATACACCACTTTCACCCACTTTTCAATAGAAAAATCGATTTTTTTAGATTTTTTCTCCACTTTTCTTGAGAAGATGCGTAAAGGCGGCTCTGAGGTTTATGATTCTCATGTGGTCCTCTTTTATGATTTCCGGAGGAGCATGTTTTGGGCACAACAAAACCCCGCTTTCCGGCGGGGTTTGCACTTTTTAATGTCTTATAGATATTTGTCCTTCTTCTTTCCGATTCGGTTCTTGTATTTATTCCTGCGATGGCTAAAAATCGTTGATTTTCGCGGATTTACAGCATTTACGATTTTCATGATGAGGATGAGCGCAAGTCCTATGATGAGCGCCACTACCAGGACGGCTGCTATCGCGGCGATAATTTCGTGTATCTCCCAGACGCCGTCGAGATTAACATTCAATTTTTCCATCAAATAAGCAATCATAGCATCACCTCCTGCAAAGTACAATCTCCGCTTCGATGTTAAGCTCCGCATCCGATTTTTCTGTCCTGAAAATATATTTCATCTCTGCCGGCACGCCATAGGTCTGTACTTCTTCTGCTGTCAGCAAAATTCTGCCCGTCGACATTATCCGCAGGGTCTGGCCAAGAGGCGCTTCCTTGCTATAATGAATCCGCAAGAAGCTGACGCGGTGACTTCCGGCCGCAAGCTCCGGTATGCAGTCGCATAGCATATCCAAATAGTAGGTATTGTTCATGTGCCCGTTATAATCGAGGTCGCTGTAGGCTACGGTTTTGGTCCCTACCTGCCGCATGCTCTTTTCGATGTCCGCCGAGATCTTAAACTTTCCCTTTAGGAGCTGTCTGTGCTCCCCCATCCAATATTTTGAAAAGTCCACTTCCTCCACCTTGAGGATTTTGCGGCTCGCAAGGTCAACGAGGCTCCACTGCGTATCGGCAATGGCTGCGAGCTTGTCATCTCTCATCAGGACATAATTTCGCAAGAAAGTCGCTCTCGTGCTTTCGCATGGCCAGGAGCTCGAGACAAGCTTTTCGTCGAGGAAGATCTCCTCGGGTATTGCCAAATCTACTCTGGCAAGCATCAGAGCCTTGCCTTCTTCGAGAAGGTCTGTATATGACGGCCTTTGCTCCTCCATCTGGTGGCAGGCCGCTTCTTGCATCAGCTGCCATATCCCAGATGCCTTGCCGATCTTTTGCTTGTCTACTCGATAAGTATCCAGGTAGCAGCTTTCCTTATATTGCTTCTTTTCCATTTTGCTTCCTTCGTCTGTCGTCTGTATTTTTTATTTATGTCTATATATCATATGTTCATTTGTAATATGATTATATCAGCTTAGCACAAATTTAGCAATTATTCGCCGCTTTTTTATTTCTTTTTTAAAGTGGAAATTAGCTTTTCACTTCAGCTTTTTATTTCTTTATATAAAAAATTTTGCAAAATAACTTGAAATCATCCGCAAAAAGTGCTATTATAATCAATGTCGCAAACAGCAAGATCATATTTCGGGATGTGGCTCAGTTTGGTAGAGCGTTGCGTTCGGGACGCAAAGGCCGCTGGTTCGAATCCAGTCATCCCGACCACCAAAAAACCTTGGAATTCACCAATTTCAAGGTTTTTTATTTTTCGCAAAAGAACAGCCGGGCATTACTGCCCGGCATGTCGGTTGTTTATTCTTCCAATTATAGTTTCGATCAATTACAGCTCCGATGTCATGTCCGCAAGCTTTGCATCCGGGTTCGCCGCCCAAAGCTCGCCGTCCACCTTGTCGCGCAGAAGCTCGACAATCGGAAGGTGCTGCGGGCAAACCTTTTCGCACTTCTTGCAGCCGATACATTTGCTTGCCGGAGTTTTTCTCTCGATCATGAAGCCATACTGAGAAGCCTGGGTGCTGACATTGTTGAAATATGTCCCTGCCGCGCCGCTGTTCTGACGATAGAAATCGTTGTAGAGCATGAAATATTCTCCCGACGGAATGTCCAGCGGACAAGCCTCCGCGCAGTATTTGCAGTTCGTACAGGCGATTGCGGTCTTTGAGTTGATGATTTCCACAACCTTGTCCAAAATTTTGTATTCTTCTTCGTTAAGAGGCTTGAAATTGTCGAAAGTCTTCATATTGTCTTCCAAAAACTCCATCTTCGGCATTCCAACGGAAACCACCCGCACTCCCGGAAGGGATGCAACGAAGCGGTAAGCCCAGGACGCGATGGAAGCCTCTGGGTTGTACTCTTTCATCAGCTTGACGGCTTCTTCCGGCGGGTTCGCCAAGGTGCCGCCCTTGCAAGGCTCCATTACCACGATCGGCTTGTTGTGCTTTTGCGCCACCTCGTAGAGCTCCTTGGAGCGAATGGCAGGAGAGTTCCAGTCCAGATAATTGATTTGGAGCATAACGAAATCCACCTCCGGATGCTCGGTCAAAATCCTGTCCATAAACTCCGGTGTTTCGTGCAGGGACAGCCCGAACTCTCTGAACTTGCCCTCTTTTCTCTTCTGTACGAGAAATTCAAACAAGCCCTCTTTCGTCCATTTTTCGTAGGTTTCGGAGCTGATGGCGTGAATCAAATAAAAGTCAAAATAGTCCACGCACATTTTTTCTAGCTGTTCCTGGAAAATCGGTTCCATCTCCGCGCCGCTTTTCATAAACTTTATCGGCATTTTGTCGGAAAGAATGAAGCTGTCCCGAGGATATTTCTGAGAAACGCAGTGACCGATTGCCCGCTCGGAATTTCCGTTGTGATAGAACCACGAGGTATCAAAATAGTTGTAGCCGTTTGCCATTGCAACATCTACAATCTTCTGAAAAGCCTCCTCGTCCACCTGGGAATCGTCTACCCCCAGCGCCGACATTCCGTTATCCACGATCGGAAGTCTGAGACAACCGATTGCAAGTCTTTTTCCAAAATCAATTTCTTTTTTCATTTTCTAACACTCCTAAAACATCTTACAAAATTTTGCCGCCGCAAAATTACAGGTCAGATCTGCCTACTCCGGCGTGGGCGATTGAAGACTGTCCGAAAGCGTAAACATAGCCTGCGCCGCCCGCTACATACATGCAAAGTCCTGTGATGTACTGGGACAAATCCGATGCGAAGAAGAGCGCCGGGCCTGCGATATCTTCTGCGGTGCCTGTGCGTCCGAGAGGAATTTCAACCTCTGCGATGCCCTTGAGCATAGCCTTTCTCTCTGGGCCGTCCTCCATGAGCTCGTCCCAGAATGCCGTAACGATAGGGCCCGGTTTTACGCAGTTTACGCGGATGCCGAACTTAGCAAGGTCCATGGCAAGGTTTACGGTCAGTGACTCGCAAGCGCCCTTTGCCATGTGGTATTCGTAAGCCGGAGCCGTCGGGTTGAAAGCGCCGTTTGAGGAGCAAATGATAATCTTGCCGGATTTTGCCTTCTTCATATACGGAACAACCGCGAAGCAGGAATAATACATTCCCCACTGGTTAACAGCCGTAGTCTTTTCAAGTACCTGTTGCTGGGTCAAATTCGGATTGCCGTCAAAGGTTCCTCCTGCGAAAGCTGCCAGAATGTCAATCCTGCCGAACTCGTCAAAGGTCAGCTTGGCAATTTCTTCAACCTGGGCTCTGTCGGAAACATCCATCTTCTTATAAAATCTCGCAACGCCGCCCTCTTTCGTAATTTCGTCTACGACTTTCTGCGCCTTTGCTTCGTTAAAATCAGCGATAACGACCTTTGCGCCTTCCTTTGCGTAAAGTTTTGCCGTTGCTTCTCCCATGCCGGAGCCGCCTCCCGTAATAATTGCAACTTGATCTTTAAGCATATCTTTCATGATATTTCCTCCTTATCATTTTATTTGATTTTCAAAGGTTCTGCAAGAGAACTTTTATAAAAAAGCTGTTTTGTAAAATATTTTGTTTGGTCTTAACTTATTTATTTCTATTTCTATTTTTCTTATGATTTCGCTTATTATTTCGCCTATTTTCCGGCCTTTTGCTGAAGCTCGCCCTTAGGCCCAAGCTCCGGAACCAATACGCCGCCGGTAATGAAACCAATTACGCAAAGAATGCCGAATGTGATGAAAATAGCGTTGAAATTCGTAACGAAAATTTTAGCGATTGCAATCGGAAGCACAAATGTGATTACGCCCTTGATTGCCTCCAGCGCTCCCGCAGCGGTTCCTATCGCCTCAGGCGGGAACTCTCCCGTAAGCGGAATAACCGCAGTACGGCCGGTGGTAAGTCCTACCGTGCCGCCCATGAAAAGTCCGCCGAGAATCAGCCATACCCAAGTCATGGTGCCGAGAGGGCTGAACCATCCCAGAAGATAGCCTGCCGCGCCTCCGATAAAGCATATCAGCGTTACAACATTATATCGCTTGATTGCGCTCATCATGTATGTCCCAAGGAAGCCCCCCACCAGCAGGGAAAGGTTCAGAACCGTGCCGATTCCCGCAGCGGTTTCCGCTTCCATGCCCTTCGAAACGAAGGCGTTGATGCAATAGGAATTTGTGAGAAGTGTCGCTCCTACCGCGCAGGATGAGGCAAAGGACATCATCCACAGGGTTTTGCTTTTCCATACCATCGAGGCTGCGCCCTTAGGAACTTCCGGAGCCGCCGAAGCGATAGGGCCGTCCTTTCCGGCAAATATCCAGTAAACCAAAAGCACCGTATATCCTATGGCAACCAGCACAAGAGAGCCGCCAAGTCCAAGTGCGGCGCCGACGGCAAATGCCCCTGCAGAGCCGAAGCCCGCGCCTGCCGCCTGGAACGAATATGCTACAGAAACGCTCTCCGGCGGGAACCAAGTCGCCAGCACCTTAGATGCCGCTACCTGACAAACGCCCACAAAAAAAGAAGCAAGGAATGTAAGCACCACAGCCATAGCATATCCGGCAACGAGTGCCCTCACATAGAAAAGAGCCGCACCGATGGCTAAAGATACCATAATGGTTTTTCTCGAGCCGAGCTTGTCCAGAATCGGCCCAAAGATGAATCCCGCAAAAAGTCCTACGACAGATGTAACGGAAGCCAGGGTCGTAAGACCCGCCTGGTCGATGCCGTATTTCTCCATTGCATCCATGGCACAAGCCGGGAATACAATAAGGTTAAATGTCATCAAAATCATGAACAAAGTAAAAAATCCTACGATTGCCCATTTTTGATTTCCTGAACTGTTTTTCAAATTACTCATACAATCTCCTCCTAGTATTCAGTTTCTAGACCCATGTTTCTTTTTATACCCCCATTTATTTAAAGTGAAAAAGCGATATGAGTATTTATACTGTATACTTTTTGGACGAGAGCAGATTTTTTTCGGGTAATAAAGGTTAAGAGATGTTACAAAATTAACGAAATCGGCGGTGCCGAAGTTGCGAATTCCAAAAGCGGCCGTGAATATTGCCGTATAATTATGCAGCCGATTTCACCAGGAGTTTGGCTGCGAAATCGAACTGTCTGAGCATGGCAGACGTATTAAAAGCCGGCAACAAAATTGCGGGAGTGCGAGTTTCCCCTCACTTTGCTGGATTTTTTCTCACAAACTCCTCGATCTCCTCGGCCCTGAGCTCCGCATATCTCATCAGATGCTCACGCAGCGGAGTGGCGGAGTGGAAGCGCATGAACCAATGCAGCTTTTCCTTTCGCTCTTCTGCATTTTCCCGTATCTGTGCTCGCAGCTCCTCGTACTTGACCAGAATCTCCTTTTCCTTTGCGAATGCGCGCACCTTCGCAACGATGTTCAGCGAATATGTAACGTCCACCGATATCACCCCGAAGAATACACCAATCACGAACGAAAACTGCAGGTTGTGCGACAGCCAGTACAGCGCGTTCAAAATATGCGGATGAATCAAGAAATAATATACCGCCCCCAGTATCGCCCAATATATTGAAAATCTGAGGCAGATAATCCCCTGAAAATTGAATTTTTCTTTGCTGTAATCCCAGAGCTGTACGTGCAGACCCTTTATGAAAATCACCCCTGCGATGTACTCAAAGAGCGTCATGACGATTGCCATAACTATGAACAGGATGATTTTGCTGCCGGCTGTAACCTCCTCTATGAGGCTCGTGTTTTCCAGGCATGCCAAGAGATATAATCCGCATAATCCAAAACCGTAAAGCGGCAGGTATGGTCCTACGAGAAAGCCCGGATTTACCCATCTTTTGCTAACATTTTCTTTTTTGTATCGCCTATATATCACTTCTATTCCCCAGCCGACCACGCAGCCTATAAAGAACAGAAATGCAAGTACCAAAGCCCTGCTCATCTATTTTCTCCCGTCAAACTTGCCATTCATAATAAGCTCAATCGCATGATGTTGGTTTACGACCCTGATTTCCTCCGCGCCCTCCTGGTATTCTCCGTCGAGGGTCCAGGATGTATCCTTGCTTGCGCGAATGTTAAATTCGGAAGCATTGATAAAGGTCAGCATCTCATCTTCGTAATTTTGCGTCGTGAGCAAATGGATGATTGCCCCAAGCTCAACCAGGTCCCGAGGCGCCTTTACAAGAAGCAGCTCAAATTCGCCGTCGCTCATATCCACAAGCTCCGGCTTCAGGGTAAGTATCCCGCCCACCGATGTGGAGTTACTGATTGCCCCGAAGATATAGTCGTCTTCGTATTTCATACCGTTGACCTCAAAGAGCATGTGCTCCGCGCGAATCGAGGCGATGCTGTTTATGCCTCCGAGCACATAGGCAAGATGCCCCAGCGCGTTCTTTACATTCTGTGGGGTCGCATAAGAGGCCTTCGTGAAGGCTCCGAAAGAAGCGACATAGGAGAAGTTTCTGCCGTTAAAGTTACCCACATCCAGCGAAACAGGCTCTCCGTGCACGATGTCGCGAGCCGCCTTGACGATGTTCTTCGAAAGGTGCAGGCTATTTGCAAAATCATTCGTGCTGCCTGCCGGGATGTAGCCAATTGGAACATGAATGCCACTTTCCATAATCCCCGAAATGACCTCATTATATGTTCCGTCGCCTCCGATGCAAACTATGAGATCTACCTTCTTTGCGTAATTCTTCGCATAAATTCTACCATCGCCGCGCTTCGTGGTCGTAAGAACGATCGGAATATATCCCCCCACCGTAAATTCATTCACAATATCCGTGAGATATTTGTTCGCTTTCATTGTCCCCGAACAAGGATTTATAATGATAAGAACCTTTTTTGACATGAAAAATTCCCCCTAAAAAATATTTATCGGCTTGCGCTTTGCGGCAGCTTCCTCCGCTATCGGAATTGCGCCGCTTTCTCTTGTTGCCCACCAAACCCTGTTAATGGTAACTCCCAGGCACATAACCCAAGAAACAAACCAAAACCAAAACATCAGCACTACG
>CAVGEP010000017.1:0-17034 GCA_963628105.1 Alistipes communis | reverse complement strand
GAGCCGATACTGCAAGGAACTCAGCGATGATGAAATGGCATTTATTTCTGCGGCAGGAGATCCATTCGCCGAAATGGTAAAGAGAGAGGATAACGACGATGGTAGCCTCGCTTGACAGAAGAGAAGAGATCTACACAGAATATTTTGAAAAGGTAACAGGATATATTCGCTCTCATATAAAGAACGACCAAGACAGAGAGGACATTACATCTGAGGTGTTCCTAAAGGTCTATGCAAAACTGGACAGCTACGATGAACGAAAAGCCTCTCTCTCAACTTGGATATATATAATAACCAAAAATACGGTCATTGACTACTATAAGAATAAAAAAAGCTACGAGGAATTGACCGAATCCATAGCAGCTGAGGATAAAGTGAATATGGATAGTGCTCTTGATGACCTGGCTGACGCCCTTGCGCAGCTTGGCGAACGAGAACGGGATCTGATCATACTGTATTATTACAGCGGCTATACCTTGAAAAGCGTGGCTGATATGATGAACATTTCATACATCTACGCGAAAGTCATACATAAAAATGCTCTGAATGAGCTTAGAACACTGATGAACGGAGGACAAAATTATGGAAAATAAACTCTCACAGGAGCTGCTTGAAAAAGCAAAACAGACGAAAACCCCCGAGGAGATTGCAACCCTCGCAAAGGAAAACGGCATGGAACTAACCGCAGAAAGCGCAAAGGCTTATTTTGATCAGCTTCACCAAATCGGTGAGCTTGCTGACGATGAGCTTGACAGCGTAGCCGGCGGCAGAAAATGCGGCACGACCTACAAAGACCACAGACCGGTTGTTTTCCCATACAATATCTGTGAGCTATGGCGCTGCGAAGTATGCCATAAGAAAGACGAAAAAGGTCACTATTGTTCGGAACACGGCGGTGCAGGTTTCTGTATGACCTGCGACTCTTCCCGCTCCGAAAGCGGGCTGCTTCTGTGCTATCATCCGCAAAGATATGACAACTGATTCGGACAAGCTGACCGATTGACGATTTATTTAAAAGTAAGGAGAAATTATTATGGAAAACAAACTCACACAGGAACTGATTGAAAAAGCAAAACAGGCAAAAACTCCGGAGGAGCTTGCAGCCCTCGCAAAGGAAAACGGCATCGAGCTGACCTCGGAAGAAGCAAATACGTATTTTGCAATGCTCAATCCCAAGACCGGAGAACTTGGCGACGACGAGCTTGAGGATGTAGCCGGAGGCAGAAAATGCGGCACGACCTACATGGACCACAAACCGGTTGTTACTTATTACAACAGCTGCGACCTCTTTCAACGCGGCCCGGTGAGGAAGAAAGAAGGAGAGGATGGAAAGTGCAACGACTGTTATTACATGGAATGGGGGAGCGTTCTTTTCACCTGCTCAAACCCCAAAAGATACGATAACTAATTTGAACCTAAAATACATTTTAGAATAAGGAGAATTTATTATGGAAAACAAACTTACCCCGGAGCTGCTTGAAAAGGCAAAGCAGGCGAAAACTCCCGAGGAGCTTGCCGCTCTGGCAAAGGAAAACGGCGCAGAGCTGACATCGGAAAGTGCAAAGACCTATTTCGACCTTATTCACTCCGCATCCGGTCAGGTTGCCGACGACGAACTCGATCAGGTTTCCGGGGGCAGAAGATGCGGCACGATTTACTTCGAGGGCTGGCCGGTTGTTACCACCATCAACAGCTGCGATTACTATAAGAATTGCGACACCTCCAAATGGGAGTCCGGAGGAACATGCAACTCCTGCCTTTACTTGCGAACTGCTTCGGATGATTTCTTGTTCGTTTGCAAGTGCAAGCAAAGATACAACAACTGATTTTATAAAGACAAGGAGAATTGATTATGGAAAACAAACTTACACCGGAACTGGTTGAAAAAGCAAAGCAGGCAAAAACTCCAGAGGAGCTGATTGCTCTTGCAAAAGAAAACAACACAGAACTGACCGCAGAGGAAGCAAAGGAATATTTTGAAAAGCTAAGCCCCAAAAGCGGCGAGCTTTCCGACGAAGAACTCGACAATGTAGCCGGCGGCGGATGCGGAGGAGGCGATCCGGAAAGGGTTCATAATTGGGACTATTGCTGCGAGCATTTCGTTTGCGATGTAAGCAGGATGCAAGACCCAAGCCGCGGCCTCCCCTCAAATTGTTGCAACTGCATGCATGGCATACCATTTTCCAATGATACCGTGGAGTGTAACTGTTCTGCTGCCTCTAGTGGAACGGGAACCGTATAGAGTGAGGTTTCTCTCTTAAAATATGTTGTCATATAGCAACTGATTTTATGAAGACAAGGAGAATTTGATATGGAAAACAAACTCACAGAAGAGCTGCTTGAAAAGGCAAAGCAGGCGAAAACTCCCGAGGAGCTTGCCGCCCTTGCAAAGGAAAACGGGCAGGAGCTGACCGCAGAAGAAGCAAAGGCATATTTTGCAATGCTCAACCCCAAGACCGGCGAGCTTTCCGACGACGAGCTTGACGATGTAGCTGGCGGCGAAAAATGCGGAACAACCTATCACGACGGCTGGCCGGTTGTTTCAATCCTCAACAGCTGCGATCTCTTTGAGGATCACAAAACACATGAAAAAAAGTCCGGCGGATATTGCATAGATTGCGCGCACCACAGCAAAGACGGACTGCTGGAGCTTTGCAAAAATCCAAAAAGACGCTACAACTGATTCGTAACAATAACGCGGAAATAGGGGGAATAAAATCCCTACTATGATAAATATTTTAAAATTTTAAAAGGAGAATTTACTATGAAAAACACACTTACACCGCAGCTGCTTGCAAAAGCAAAACAGGCAAAAAACACAGAGGAGCTGATCGCTCTGGCAAAGGAAAACGGCGTGGAGCTGACCGCAGAAAGCGCAAAGGCTTATTTTGATTCGCTTCACAAGGCCGGCGAACTTGCCGACGACGAGCTGGACAGCGTAGCAGGCGGCGCAAATCAATGCGGTACCCCAGTGCCATTTAACCAGCCGTTGACACCTGAGGATATGGAAGAGCTGATGAAGAAGTCCCAGGAGATGATGCAGCCGCAGACAACAGAATCCTAAAGAAAGATCCCGGGGAGAGACACCCCAATGATGGAAGATGCGATGAATGTAAACATGTTCTCGGCACTTTTGGATCACTGGGTCTCAGATACTGTGGCTGCCCAGAAAGAGTATACAACTAACTCATGCGAGCGACGCGCCGCATAAGGAGCAATCCCTATGCGGCATCATGCGCCGGAAAATCACGATTAGAAGAAGGAGAATTTACCTTGAAAAACACACTTACACCGCAGCTGCTTGCAAAAGCAAAACAGGCAAAAAACACAGAGGAGCTGATCGCTCTGGCAAAGGAAAACGGCGTGGAGCTGACCGCAGAAAGCGCAAAGGCTTATTTTGATCAGCTGCACAAAGACGGCGAACTTGCAGACGACGAGCTCGATCAGGTCGCAGGCGGCAAAAGATGCGGAACGACCTACAACGACTACGGTCAGCCGGAGACTACACCGTTTAACTGTTGCGAATTCTATACAGATAAAAATACCGGGGAGAGACGCCCCAATGACGGAAGATGCGATGAATGTAAACATGATCTCGGTAGTTTTGGATCACTGGGATTCAGAACCTGTGGCTGCCCGGAAAGAGTAAACAACTGATTCATGCGAGCGACGCGCCGCATAAGGAGCAATCCCTATGCGGCATCATGCGCCGGAAAATCACGATTAGAATAAGGAGATTTTATCATGGAAAACAAACTTACCCCCGAGCTGCTTGAAAAAGCAAAACAGGCAAAAACCGCCGAAGAGCTCGCTGCCCTTGCAAAGGAAAACGGTGTGGAACTGACCGCAGAAGAAGCAAATACATATTTTGCACAGCTCAATCCAAAATCCGGCGAGCTTTCCGACGACGAGCTGGACTGCGTAGCCGGCGGCTGCGGCACTCCTAGACATTACGGTCATCCGATCGTTAACCGCAATAGCACCTGCGAATATTGGGCGAACGAAAATAACGGAAAAAGAACTCCCCGTGGAGGCACCTGCTACCATTGCTGGTATTTGGGGTGGGATGATGATATCGAATATTGCACGGCTCCCGAGAGACAATAATGAGAAGATAGGGGAAACAAAATCCCTGTCCTAGTAGCTATTTTTAGAAGGAGAACTTATTATGGAAAACAAACTTACCCCCGAGCTGCTTGAAAAAGCAAAACAGGCAAAAACCGCCGAAGAGCTCGCTGCCCTTGCAAAGGAAAACGGTGTGGAACTGACCGCAGAAGAAGCAAATACATATTTTGCACAGCTCAATCCAAAATCCGGCGAGCTTTCCGACGACGAGCTGGACTGCGTAGCCGGCGGCTGCGGCACTCCTAGACATTACGGTCATCCGATCGTTAACCGCAATAGCACCTGCGAATATTGGGCGAACGAAAATAACGGAAAAAGAACTCCCCGTGGAGGCACCTGCTACCATTGCTGGTATTTGGGGTGGGATGATGATATCGAATATTGCACGGCTCCCGAGAGACAATAATGAGAAGATAGGGGAAACAAAATCCCTGTCCTAGTAGCTATTTTTAGAAGGAGAACTTATTATGGAAAACAAACTTACCCCCGAGCTGCTTGAAAAAGCAAAACAGGCAAAAACCGCCGAAGAGCTCGCTGCCCTTGCAAAGGAAAACGGCATAGAGCTGACCCCAGAAAGCGCAAAGGCTTGCTTTGATTCGCTGAACAAAGACGGCGAGATTTCCGACGATGAGCTGGACAGCGTAGCCGGCGGCAAAAAATGCGGGACGTTATATGGTGATGCCGGCAGTCCGATTGTTACAGCATTTAACAGCTGCGAATACTATACGGATGAAGATACCAGGGAAAAACGTCCCAATGACGGGTATTGCATGAACTGCTACCACTCTTTATCTACCGATGGGTTACTGGTCTGCCGCTGTGGAGCAAGGACGTGGAACTGACCTATAACCTTATCGCCAAATGAGGGGAAACCCTCCTGCGACGGAAAATCTCGAAAAAAGTTACCAAGACGGAGGAAAATTATGAAATTAGAAGAACTATACACAAAAACCACGTCGGATGAAGCTCTGAAAAAGGCATACATGGACGCGGCGAGTGAGGGAAAACTTGCCGAATTTCTGAAAGCAAACGGCTGTGAAGCAACCGAGGAGGAGCTCAAGGCATTCCTCGATTCCAAGGAGAATAAGACCGGCGAACTTGCAGACGACGAGCTTGATCAGGTCGCAGGCGGCGGATGCGAAGGCGACGATGATAACCACTACAAAAGAATTTATGATAGAATCGGTAACGGTGAATGCTCAAACTGGATGTGCAGACAGTGCGGGAATGTATGGGATGCCTGCTTCTGCTCGAATATGCAGATTTGTCATTGGTGCATGGATTGCAAATACTTTCTCAGTGTAGATGATTGTTATTATTGCACGCTGGTTTAAAATTAAAAAATTATAAATAAGAGGTGCCGCATGAGGGAAAACCCTCCTGCGACGGAAAAGCTAAGAAAAAAATTGGAGTTTAAATGTATTGCATATTAAATAAAAATATAGCCCTGCGCTCATGGGTGCGTTCTCCTTACGCTTTTTATGTGAAGGGGAGCAGGTACGCGCATCGGCTCAAAAAAGAAGAATACGAACTGCTGAAGCTATGCGACGGCGAGCATGACATAGAAGAGTCCGACCGTTTGAAAGGTCTTATAGGCTCAGGATTTGCGATACCCTGCAAAAAGGGAGAATACAGCCTTGATGACTGGCAGGACAAGACCTACGACAACCGATATTTTCCCGCTATGAACTGGATGATTACGGGAAAATGCAATTATAACTGTCTGCACTGTTTCAACGCGGCAGACAACGCACCCCTTCAAAGCGAATGGACGCTTGAAGAGGCGCAAAGCCTTCTTGATCAGGCAAGAGATTGCGGCATAAACGGATTTACCATAACCGGTGGAGAGCCTATGCTGCATAAGAATTTCTTTGAGATTCTCGAAGGTATTTATAACCGCGATATGTATGTGGATGAGATCAACACAAACGGACACTTCATCAACCAGGAGGCTCTTGACCGAATGAGGAGTATCGGCTGCGTGCCACTTATGAAAATCTCCTTTGACGGCATCGGCTGGCACGACTGGATGAGAAACAGAAAGGGCGCGGAAGAGGACACCTTGCGGGCAATCAAATTATGCGTCGAAAACGGCTTTCCGGTTAAGGTTCAGACAAATGTTCACCGAAAAAATGTGGGCGTGATGCTAGAAACCATGCAGATGCTGGACGAAATGGGCGTAAGGGAAACCCGCATAATCAGAACCACCGAGGCACCGCGCTGGGAACAGAACGCAAACGGGGCGACCTTGACCTTCAAGGAGTATCTGGATTCCATGCTTGAACTTTGGGGCGAATATTCCCGGGAAGAGCACAAAATGGAGCTGGCGACCTGGCAGCTCGGCACGATGGTTCCGAAAGACAAGAGCTTTGAGCTGTCGGCGGTGGGATTCCCGGAGGGCAAGTACTGTGCAAATTCGCCGGTATGCAAGGGAAACCGCGGCATGATCGCGGTGGCGGCAAACGGAAATGTTTTCCCTTGTCATCAGATGTCGGGCTACTATGAGCAGCACGGCGACATTTTGGGAAATCTCAAAACAGGCAGCCTGAAAGAGCTGATTTCCGGCGGAAGATACATAGACGAGGTCTGCACAACGGTAGGCAAGCTGAGAGAAGTAAATACCAAATGCGGCAAATGCAAATATTTTGAATATTGCTGCGGCGGATGCAGAGCCATTGCCCTTGCACTTTCGGGGGACAAAATGGCAGTAGACCCGTCCAAGTGCTACTTCTACGAGAACGGATATTATGAGAAAATCGTAAAGATACTGGACGGCTGGGAGAATTTGTCGGTTATTAACGTATAAAAGGCTGTTTTGAATACGAAAGGCCCATACAGCCTGCTTTGAAGGCGAAAAGCTCTTGCAAAAATAGGGAAACTGATATAATATATTGCAAGACTCTATATTGCAAGGCTTTAGCCCTGCCAAATTTGTAAAATGGGAATTGTATACCTATGGAAAAGAAATTCGCGGAAACCGCCTACCAAAATTATCTTCTTTGGGGGATCGTTTCGTCAATGAGCGTTACCCTTTGCACAATTATAGATGCCGCTCTGATAGGACGCTTTATCGGAAGCACCGGACTTGCCATTGCAGGCATTGCAACGCCGGTTTATATGCTATATGCATTTTTCGGCGTTACTTTAGCTGTGGGAGCAAATGTCCTTATCGGCCGCTCCCTCGGTGCGGCGGACAAAGAAGCTGCCAACCGGCAAATGGGTAAGCAGCTTTTTTTGGGGCTTTCCCTTGGCCTGTTCTTTTTTGCGGTATCGTTGATATTTCAAAATGATATAGTCGTTTTTTTGGGCGCAAGAGATGCGCTGTTTTCACAGGCGAAGGATTATCTAATGCCGGTATTTATTTCATCGCCTTTTTTTGTGCTGTATCAAATTCTGTCCATGTCCGTTAGGACTGACGGAAACTCCAGGCTTGCGGCTATCGCATCGGGGCTTGTGATAAGCGTAAATCTGATTCTGGATATCCTGCTGATGGGATATTTTGATTGGGGCGTTCAGGGAGCTTCTCTATCCTTGTGTATTGCGGAGGTTCTCGGCGTTTTGCTGCTTTTGACCCACTTTGGACGCAAGCTCTCCATACTCAAGTTAAGGCTTATCCTTCCAAAACTTACGGATTTGAGCCAATTTATACAAAACGGCTTCGGGGTCGGCTCTGCATATATTTTCCAGGCTCTGATTATGCTGATATTCAACAAGATGCTGCTAAGCGATGCTGCAAACGGGGTCATATATGCGGCGATCTACGGGGTATTATACACAATCAGCACAATCCCCACCGCCTTCTTCGATGGGGCTGCGAATGCCTTTGCACCTGTGGTTTCCATTTTTGTAGGGGAACAGGACACCGGGAGCATTATGACGGTCTATCGCCTGGGAATCAAATTTACGGCAGTTGTCAGCCTGGTATTTTGCGGGATTACTATGCTTTTCCCGGCGCCGATGCTGGCTTTTTTTGGCATAGATGCAGCTTCCCTTGCCGTTGCAGTACCTGCGCTTCGCTGGTTTGCAATCAGCTTCCTCTTTACGGGTTTCAATATGCTCTTTACCGCATTTTGGCAGACCATCGGTCGTGCTCACCTTGCGGGAATTATGAGTATTCTCCGAAACTTCGCGGTAATTTTGTTATTTGGAATTATATTTATTCCGCATTTTCATATTGCGGGACTTGCGATGGCGCATATTGCCTGTGAGGCATTATGTTTTGCGATGGCGATATCGGTGCTTATGATTTATTCCTCGAAAAAGTATGTGACTTCTCATTATTCCCCCACCGGGCGGGTATTTGAGAAATATTATTCTATTTCCACCGAGAGCGTTGGCGATATTTCTGCCGATATTGAGCTTCTGTGCGAGGAGTGGGAGATTCTTCCCAAACAGGCATTTTTCATGAACTTCATCGCCGAGGAGATACTTCTGAATATTATCAAGTTCGGCATGGAGGATGGCGAGGGGCGCCACTACATAGATATTAAGCTATTGGAGGGAGATGGCTCTTACACCCTGCGAATCAGAGATGATGTAAAGGCATACGATCCATTTGCCTCGGATGGGGACGAAATTGACAACGGAGTTTTGCAGGTAATACGCAAACGCACCAAGGTTTGTGATTATCAGCGGAAACTGATTTTTAATTATTTGTATCTTATTATTTAGAGAGGTTTGTATATGAAAGAGATTGCCGTTTATCAGCAAGAACAGGAAATCCAGCGTTTGAGCGTTCAAGAGGAGCTTTTTTTGTCCTATGAGCAGCCTGTTTACCAAAAAGTATTTGCATCGCCTCGCCGGTTTGTCCTGGATATCGGTTCCAATGACGGGCGAAAGACCGCAAAACGCTTTACCAATATCCACACGGAAAAGGTAATCGGACTGGAATGTAATTCCGAGCTGACAGAAAAAGCCAAGGCAAATTGCAAGGATAGCAGGTTTTCCTTCTTTACCTGCGATGTGGAGGACGAAAATTTCGCGCCTCTCATACGGCAGATCATGGCAGAGGAAAATATTCCCGCCTTCGATGTGATTCATATTTCCTTTGTGCTTATGCATCTTAGGGACTGCTCTGCGCTTTTGGCGCAGCTGCGCCCCTTGCTCGCCCGGGGCGGCGTTTTGATGATATTTGATGTAAATGATGAAGAAAGCCGGGTTCTGCCCGATAAGTGCGACCTCTTCTCGGAGTTCAAAGAGCATTTGCGCCTTGACCCTTATGCAGGGGATCGTATGTGCGGTGCAAAGCTGCCGGAATTATTATCAAAATCAGGATACAAAGATATAGCCTTGGAGCGTGAGAGGCTCGAGGCTTCTGCCTCGGAGATTCAAAAGAAGCAGGATATGTTCGACATCTTCTGTTCTTATCTGGGGGAGGATATAAAATTGCTGCGAAAAGAAAATCCGGCGAATTTGGACTATGTCCGCTGCGAAGATTGGCTGGCGCATAATTACGAGGCGCTGCGCAAGAATATTTTGTCAGAGGATAGCCTGTTTGCCATCGGAGTCAGCTTAATTACTTGCACGGGAGAGTAAAATGGATTATTACATTGGTTGCCCCACAGAAACGGGGCTCGTTAAAAAGTTAAGGCTTCAGCGTTTGTCGGAAGGATATGTAACGGAGGCTGCCGAAATGTGCGACCGCTGCGTCGGAAAAAATCTATATACGGCGGACTATTTGGCTTCCGTTCTACATGATCCTGCACATTTCTTTTATCTTCTGTTTTCAGATGAAGATGAGCTTGTGGGATATATGTACTTTATCATGATGAACCGAGAAGAACTGGCCAGCATTTCAAAGCTGGAAGAAGCTCAGCTTAGCAGGCTTTGCAGCGGAAATGATGAAAAAATCGGAAATCTGCGGTCAATCGGTGTGGCGGAGCCCTTTAGAAGCAATGGGCTTTCCATCAAGCTCATTCAATTCTCTCTCGCGCAGCTTGCTTCTTTTGGGGCGAGCGTCGCAGTCGGGATATGCTGGAAGCATGGCGATGAGGTTCCGATGAGAAGGACGATGCTTTCCTGCGGATTTCGATATTTGACAGACGCTCACCGGGTCTGGTACGATGTTGAAGATTTGGAATGTCCATATTACAGCGGCCGTTGCGAATGCGACGCGCAGGTTTACTACAAAGGATTGGAGGATATGCGATGAAACTGAAACTGCTGCCAAAATTTATTTTTTCCCTTGCGATATTGGGGGTGGTGCTTACTGTTGCCATCAGCTTTTTTAGCTATGAAAATTCAAAGACCTATTTAGAGGATATGTATGCCTCCAAGGTTTTGAATGGTAGCCGCAGTATTGCGGATATGCTGAATCCGGAAGATGTGAGGACGATTATTTCCGAAAATGGCGACCGGAGCGAGGCTTACGCAAAGGTGGTCAAGATGCTGGAAACCCAGAAAAAAGACGGGGACATCACATATCTGTCCCTGACGGTGCCGGACGAGGATAGCGTTACCTTCTACATAGATGTGTGCGTGCCGGAGCTTGGGGATGATCCTGCAAGCCAAATTGCCTATGGCAGCGACATCCTCTATGTGGACGCAGCCGGTGACGAAAAAGATTTGCAGAACTACAAGACCGCATGGGAGTATTATTCAGCTGGCAAGGACCCTAGCGAGCCGCTAATTACAGACAACAGTTATGGCTATAATTATACATCTGTTTCTCCTGTTTTCGACGGGGATGGGAACCCGATTGCGGAGATTCAATATATTTTGGATATGACAGAGGTGCGTGAGCACTTGAACAGCTTCCTGTTTACCATGCTTGCCATATCTCTGGCGATTATACTGATTGCAATTTTGGCATATATGCTCTTTGTGCGAAAGGTCGTTACCAAGCCGATTGGCAGGCTCGCCGCATTCACAAAGGAAATCACCGATTCCGGAGAATTTGAGAATCAGCACATCGAGATCAAGACCGGCGACGAAATTGAAGACCTGGGGAATTCCTTCAACTTCATGCTTAAGGAGCTGGAAAATTACATTGAAAATCTCTCCCGCGTCACGGCGGAGAAGGAGCGTATCGGTGCGGAGCTTGATATTGCGGCGCACATCCAGGCAAGTATGCTCCCTTGCATCTTCCCTGCTTTTCCGGAGCGCGAGGAGTTTGAAGTATTTGCTTCTATGACTCCGGCAAAGGAAGTTGGCGGAGATTTCTATGACTTCTTTATGGTGGACGAAACCCATCTTGCCATCGTCGTAGCGGATGTTTCCGGAAAAGGGGTTCCGGCAGCCTTGTTCATGGTTATCGGCAAAACGCTGATCAAAGACCATACTCTGCCGGGGCGTGATTTGGGAGAAGTATTCAGCCGCGTAAACGAGATGCTCTGCGAGGCGAATAGCGAGGGTCTGTTTATCACGGCATTTGAGGGAGTCCTCGACCTTGTCACCGGCGAGTTTACCTTCGTAAATGCAGGACACGAGCAGCCTTTCATCTGCCGCAAGGGAGAAAATGGATACGAAGCATATAAGATTCGTGCGGGATTCGTTCTTGCAGGCATGGAGGAAATGCGTTATAAGGCAGGAAGCATCACTCTTTCCGAAGGCGACAAGATATTCCAATATACGGACGGTGTTACCGAAGCAACGGATGCCGGCAACCAATTATACGGAATGGACAGGCTTGGAAATGTCCTAAGCCGCCACGCAGATTTATCTCCGACAGATCTTTTGCCGGTGGTAAAAGAAGATATAGACGCTTTTGTAGGCGAGGCGCCTCAATTCGACGATATCACGATGCTTTGCTTGGAATTTAAGAAAAAGATCAAGGGATAAGGGGGTATGACTATGAAAGAACTATCTTTGAATGCAGTTATTGAAAATATCGATACTGTGACGGATTTTGTCAATGAGCAGCTGGAGCAATATGACTGCCCGGCAAAGGCTCAGATGCAGATCGATATTGCCATTGACGAGCTGTTTAGCAATATTGCACGCTATGCATATAATCCGGATGTGGGCCCGGCGACCGTGCGGGTTGAAGTCGTGGAAGATCCTCTTTCCGTGGTAATTACCTTTATTGACCACGGCAAGCCTTATGATCCTCTGTCTACGGAAGACCCCGACATAACTTTGTCGGCAGAGGAACGGCAAATAGGGGGCCTTGGTATCTACATGGTGAAAAAGAGCATGGACGAGATTGCCTATGAATATAAAGACGGTCAAAACATCCTGCGCATAAAAAAGCAGTTTAAGAGCTAAAGATGTTGGAATTTTGACAAAATGCGCGGCTTTGGGGCTTGTTTTTGACGGGTCGTGCTTGATAAGCGGTAACATTTATGTTATGATAAAAAAATAATTATAAAAAGAGAGCGAGGTAAAAAGCAGTGAAAAAAGAACTGTTTCGCGAGAATGCCATAAAAAAGGTTTCATCTCCCGAACAACTAAACGAATACATTAGAGTGACAAATCCCGGAATTTGGGTGACCCTTGTCGCAATCATAGTTCTCCTTATCGGAGTTTGCGTGTGGGGCGCTTTGGGAAGAATTGAAACGACCGTCGATGCCGTTGCCATATCGGACGGAAGCAAGGTGCTTTGCTATATGGCAGGCTCGGATGAGATTTCCTCTGTTGAAGTCGGCCAGGAAGTGAAAATAGACGAGAATACTTGCACGATCGATTCTGTTTCTGCGGATGCGGTTCAGGTAAAGGACTGCGATGCTCTCGCAGACAGCGAACGAGCAAAGTATCTGGCTGGAGTTTCCAATAAGGACTGGGTTTACGAAATCTCGGCAAAGTCTCAGGACGGGTCGGTTGCCGCCGGTACATACAATGCGAAAATCGTGATCGAAAGCATATCACCCATGTCTTTCATTCTTAATTGAGGTGTGACATGGAAAAAACAAAGCGTATAAAAAAGCCGCTTGAGAGCGGCGTTGCAAAAGTCCCCGTTGTTATGCAGATGGAAGCCCTGGAATGTGGCGCAGCCTGCCTGACAATGGTGCTTGCATACTACGAGAAGTGGGTTCCTCTCGAACAGATTCGTTCGGACTGCGGCGTTTCCCGCGACGGCTCCAAGGCGAAGAATATCCTTCGTGCGGCAAGGTCATACGGACTGACCGCCAAGGGATATCGTTTTGAACCGGAGGCTCTGAAAAAAGAGGGAAGATTCCCATGTATCATTCACTGGAATTTCAACCACTTTGTGGTGCTTGACGGATTCCGCGGAAACAAGGCAGTCCTAAACGACCCCGCAAAGGGCACATATTCCGTTTCTATGGAAACTTTCGACAGCTCATTCTCCGGCATTTGCATGATGTTTGAACCTAGTGAGGAATTTGAGCCGGGGGGAAAGAAAAAATCCGTGCTGGAATTTGCGGCAAACAGGTTAAAGGGCGCAGGAACGCAGGTTGCATTCACCATGCTTACGGGGGTAATCGCCTCCCTTTTCGGAATCATCTCTCCGGCATTCAGCCGTATCTTTATGGACCGGCTGCTGACGGGGCAGAATCCCGAATGGCTCGTGCCATTTTTGGTAGGTTTGTCGGCATTTACCTTTGTCCGTATCGTCGTGGAGTGGCTTCGGACGGTCTATACCCTCAAAATCAACGGCAAGTTCGCCGCTGTGGGCAACGCGACCTACTTCTGGCACGTTTTGCATCTGCCGATGACATTCTTCTCACAGAGAATGGCAGGGGATATTACAAGCAGACAGGCATCGAATGCATCAATCGCAAATACCCTTGTGAATACCTTTGCTCCGCTTTTGCTGGATACCGCGATGATGGTTTTCTATCTTGTGGTGATGATTAGATACAGCATGTTCCTGACGCTGATCGGCGTTGCGTCGATCTTTGTCAACCTCATCGTATCAAGATATATATCGAAAAAGCGCGTAAATATCACAAGAGTCCAGACCCGTGACCGTGGTCTTCTTGCCGGTGCAACCGTTGCCGGAATCGAGATGATCGAAACCATAAAGGCAAGCGGCGCAGAAAACGGATTCTTCCAGAGATGGGCAGGATATCAGGCAAATGTAAATGCCGCCGAGGTGAAATATGAAAAGATAAACCAGTATCTCGGAGTCATTCCATCCATCGTTTCGCTGCTGTGTAATACAGCGGTTCTGATGTTCGGCGTGTATTTTGCTATGACCGGCAATTTCACCGTTGGTATGATAACCGCCTTCCAGGGCTTCCTGGGTTCCTTTACATCTCCTGCTCTCAGCCTTATCAGTGCGGGACAGACGATTCAGGAAATGCGTACCGAGATGGAGCGTATCGAAGACGTTATGGCATATCCCGAGGACAGCATTTACGCTGTAGACGATGATGAGGACCAAAGCGATGCGAAGCTTTCGGGAAATGTCATCATGAGGAATGTTACATTCGGTTATTCAAAGCTCGAAGCACCGCTGATTGAGGATTTCAATCTGGAGCTGGCTCCGGGCAAGAGCGTGGCTTTTGTCGGCTCCTCAGGATGCGGCAAATCAACCCTTTCAAAGCTAATTTCGGGATTGTATCAGCCTTGGAGCGGAGAAATCCTGTTTGACGGAAAAACCACCCAGGAGATCGGGCGCAATGTGTTTACCGGTTCTCTTGCGGTTGTGGATCAGGATATCATTCTGTTCGCCGATACGATTTCAAACAACATAAAGATGTGGGATGACTCTATTGAAGACTTTGAAGTTATCCTTGCCGCCCGTGATGCTCAAATTCACGATGACATTATGAATCGTGAGGGTGGATATCAGGGCAAGCTGATCGAAGGCGGACGAGATTTGTCCGGCGGTCAGCGCCAGCGTTTGGAAATCGCAAGAGTCCTTGCCCAGGATCCTACCATAATCATCATGGACGAGGCAACAAGCGCACTGGATGCAAAAACCGAATTCGATGTCGTAAAATCAATCAGAGATCGCGGAATTACGACTATCGTTGTAGCACACCGTCTTTCGACCATACGCGACTGCGACGAGATCATCGTCCTTGATCACGGCAAGGTCGTTGAGCGGGGAACTCACGATGAGCTTTACGCAAAAGGCGGTCTTTATACGAAGCTCGTAACAAGCGATTAGGGAGGTGCGTCATGAGTTTATTTGGAGAACAACTAAAAGAAAGAAAATTAAATGATGACGCCGTCATTTCCGATGCCCTTGAGCAGATTAGCGGCTCGGTTACGGGTAAGCGAATATCTGCCACGGTTGCAGACGAGCGTCTGCGTTCCCTGGATGCCATAAATCAGGTGCTGGGATATTTCGGAAAGCGCCCTTGTGATATGCCGGAAAAAATTACCGACCTCGAAGGGCAGATCGACTATGCGGTTCGCCCATACGGAATTATGCATAGAACCGTCAAGCTGGACAAGGGCTGGTACAAAAATGCAATCGGCGTTATGCTTGCCGAGAAAAAAGATGGCGGGGTTGCGACGCTTCTTCCCGGGAAAATCGGCGGATATTACTTCTACGATACCGACGGACAAAAGAAAAAGCTAAACGAAAAGACCGAGGAACTTTTCAAACCTGAAGCGACTGCCTTTTACAATCCGCTTCCTAACAAGAAGCTGGGAGTTGCCGCGCTTATGAGATACGCTTTCGGAAACCTTAGTTATTCCGACGACATCCTTGTGATAGCAGTGACATTCATCATTTCGCTGATCGGGCTGATCACGCCGAAGCTGAATCAGATCCTTTTTTCGACTGTATTGGAATCAAACAGTGTAAGACTGCTTGTATCGATTGCTATATTTACGATCTGCGTTTCGGTCAGCACGACGCTTTTCGGCGTGGTGAATTCGCTGCTCAACGCGCGGATAACAACAAAGGTATCTACGGCCGTTCAGTCGGCAACAATGATGAGAATCCTGTCGCTGCCGACGAGCTTTTTCAAGGATTACAGCGCGGGTGAACTTACCAGCAGATCGACATATATCGGCTCCCTTTGCCAGATCATTATGGGCACGACGATAGCAACGGGCCTTACATCGGTTTTCTCGCTGATTTATATCGCACAGATCTTTGCCTTTGCACCATCGCTGGTTGCTCCGGCACTGGTTATCATACTTGCGACCGTTCTTCTGTCGCTGCTTACCACCTTCGTTCAGATGAATGTGTCGAAGCGTCAGATGGAGCTCGGCACAAAGGACTCCGGACTCAGCTATTCGCTGATAGCTGGTATCCAAAAGATCAAGCTGTCCGGTGCCGAAAAGCGTGCGTTCTCAAAATGGGGAAACCTTTTTGCACACAGTGCGCAGCTTACTTACAATCCACCGTTGGTACTCAAGCTCAACAGCGTATTTTCGCTGACGATCTCCATGGTAGGAACGATCGTAATGTACTATATGGCGGTGAAGAGCGGAGTTTCCGTTGCCGATTATTATGCATTTAATGCCGCATACGGAATGGTTTCCGGCGCATTTTTGTCGCTTGTTGCGATTGCAACCGTCTTTGCCCAGATCAAACCGGTTGTCGAGATGGCAAAGCCTATCTTGGAAGCTACCCCGGAGGTAGCAGAGGTGCTTACTCCGGTAGATAGAATTTCGGGCAACATCGAAATCAACGGTGCTTCCTTCCGCTACAAAGAAAACGAGCCGCCGATTTTCAGCAATCTGTCGCTAAAGATCAAGGCAGGGCAGTATGTGGCGATCGTCGGCAAAACAGGCTGCGGCAAGTCAACGCTTATCCGTTTGCTTCTGGGATTTGAAAAGCCTCAGAGGGGTGCCGTTTATTATGACGGCAAGGATATTTCAAACCTTGACCTGCAATCCCTCCGCAAAAAGCTCGGAGTTGTAACCCAGGACGGCAAGCTCTTCCAGGGCGATATTTATTCCAATATCGTAATATCCGCTCCGCATCTTACGCTGGATGAAGCGTGGGAGGCAGCCGAGGTTGCGGGAATCGCCGATGATATAAGAGCGATGCCTATGGGTATGCATACCATGATTTCTGCGGCGGCAGGCGGTATTTCCGGC
>CAVGEP010000016.1:8110-17223 GCA_963628105.1 Alistipes communis | reverse complement strand
ATATAATACCCCCCCCCCCCCACGCGGTTTTGTCAAGGGATATTAGCTTACACATATAGGTTTTTGTGGTGGCGGGCGGTATCAACGGTATCAATGTGTTACGTTTTTTGCATGGGCTTCCACTACAGATAAGCGGGGGTCCTGCCGCATTCAAAAGCCCCGCCGATTTGTATTTCGGCGGGGCCCTTTATTACATTTTAGAAAGGTCAATCCTATGCTTCTTGTGCAGCCGGAGCTTCTGCTGCCGGGGCAGGAGCTGCCGCCTGTGCAGGTTTTCTCTTGGCTCTCATGTTATTGATCGCCCCTGTAGGACATTCTTTCGCGCAAAGTCCGCAGTTCTTGCACTTTTCCGGATCGATGAACGCATGGTTGTTCTCGACGGTGATAGCCTCGAACTTACATACCTTCACGCACTTACCGCAAGCGATACATCCGTTGGAACAAGCCTTGCGAGTCGCAGCGCCCTTGTCTTCGGATTTACACTGAACCACAACCTTGTTCTTCGCCGGAGCAATTCGAATCACGTGCTTCGGGCAGGCGCTTGCGCAGGCTCCGCAGCCTGTGCAGAGTTCTCTTGCCACAACCGCAACCCCGTCGCAGATCTTGATCGCATCGAAGTTACAAGCTCTGGTGCAGTCTCCAAGTCCAAGGCAACCGTATTTGCACTGGTTCATTCCGCCATAAAGGGTGGAAGCCGCCGAGCAAGTGGTAAGTCCCTGATATTCCATGAGGGATTTTACCGCCTGAGAGTTTCCATTACACATTACGGTAGCAACTTGGGGTTCTGCCGCGCCTGCTTCCATGCCCAGGATCGCAGCCAGCGCCGCAGCGCAGTCGGCTCCGCCAACCGGGCATTTGTTAGGACCTACGCCTTCCGGATCCGCAGCCAGCGCCGCAGCGTAGTCATCGCATCCTGCGAATCCGCATCCGCCGCAGTTTGCGCCCGGAAGCTGTTCTCTGAGGTTTGTAACCGTTTCGTCAACAGGTACGAAGAATACCTTTGCCGCGATAGTAAGAATTACAGCGAAAACCAGTCCCATTGCCACTACCAGCAATACCGGTGTCATAATTTCATTCATCTTCTTCGCCTCCTTCTTATACCAAGCCGCCGAATCCCATGAATGCAAGGGAAAGGAATGCGGCCGTAGTCATAGTGATCGGCACTCCCTGGAACGGTGCCGGAATGTCGTTGTTGCCCTCAAGCTTGCTTCTCATACCGGAGAAGATAATCATAGCAAGAAGGAAGCCAACTCCTGCGCCGAAGGAGTTTACCAAAGCGAGCGGATAGTTATATCCTGCGTCGATGTTGTTGATACATACACCCAGTACCGCGCAGTTTGTCGTGATCAGCGGAAGATATACACCCAGTGCCTTGTGCAGGGACGGGATGAATTTCTTCAGAACCATTTCTACGAACTGTACCAGCGCAGCAATGATGAGGATGAATACGATGGTCTGCAAATATGCAATGTTCCAATCGTTCAAAATCTGCATGATCGGCCATGTTGCAGCGGTTGCCAGTACCATTACGAAGATAACCGCAACGCCCATGCCAATGGCTGAGTCTAATTTCTTGGATACGCCCAGGAAAGGACAGATACCAAGGAATTGAGCCAGTACATAGTTGTTTACCAAAATCATAGCGATTAAAATGCTAACCCACTGTGCCATTATGCCTCAACTCCTTTCTTTTCAAGCTTGATTCCGTCTAATTCCTCAAGACATTTTTCCTGATTACACATGCTTGCAAGCGCGCAACCCTGGCAACCGAAGTCTCTCGGAGTCTTACCCTTGGAAGCAAGGATCTTGTTTACAACTGCGATAGCGCAAGCATAAACGAAGAATCCGCCCGGAGCCAGCGCGATGATGAGCATCGGATGTTCCGAAATGAACGGGATTGCTACGGTGAGCTTTGCTACCAATTCTTCCGAACCAAGGAAGAAACCGGAGAAAATCGTTCCGTTGCCGATGATTTCTCTTACTGCACCGATGCAGGTAAGGGAAAGGGTGAAGCCAAGGCCCATACCTACGCCGTCTAAGGCGGAATCCAGAACGCCGTTCTTGTTGGCGAACATTTCGGCTCTTCCGAGGATGATACAGTTAACTACGATCAGCGGCAGGAACACGCCTAGGGAATTATAGAGCGGCTCTGCGAATGCCTGTACGATGAACTGTACCAGTGTTACGAATCCTGCGATCAATACGATGTAGCACGGGATTCTTACTTTATCCGGGATCACCTTTGCCAGCAGCGAAATTGCGATGTTGGAGCAAATCAGTACTGCGGTTGCGGCGATACCCATACCCATACCGTTGAATGCCGAGGAGGTTGTCGCAAGGGTCGGACAAGTTCCCAGAAGCAATACAAGGTTCGGGTTTTCTTTAATTATGCCCTTAGTAAGGACTGCTAATCTATTTGCTTTTTCGTTCATTAGTTAGCACCTCCCACCTGTTCAAACTGCGTGAGCGCTGCGCAAACTCCCTGGTAAACGCCGTTGGAAGAAATCGTAGCGCCGCTGATGAAGCTTACGGACGAGTCGCCCTTGATGTTATCAGCGTGTGCAAGTTCTGTTTTGCCTGTATAGTTCGGATCCAGGTAAGAAGTTTCGTGAGCCTTCGTACCAAGTCCCTTTGTGTCGTTGTGAGCAGTTACCTTTACGCCGGTGATTGCACCATTCGCATCGATCCCCACCATCTCAGTGATCAGACCGCCGAAGGAAGAGGATTTTACGGTAACTACCATGCCAACGCCCTCTGCGATGTAGCAGTCTTCTACATAAACCTTGTCGGCTTCCTGTACATAGAGGTCGCCTTCGTATTTTTCGAAAGAAGTTGCCGCCGGAAGGAGCTGTGCTCTTGCAGCGTCCGCAGATTTTGCAGAATTCTCCGCAATAATCGGGGCGGTGATGGAGTTTACATATGCCAGCGCAAAGGTGATTACCAGGCAAATTGCCACAAGCACAACGCTTGGCTGGATATATTCTTTAAATGTATTACTTTTCATTTTTCTTGGCACCTCCATACATTCTCTTCTGGAAGAAGCTGTCGATGAGCGGTGTCAGGCAGTTCATCAGCAGGATCGAGAAGGATACGCCTTCCGGATACTGTCCGAAAAGTCTGATCAGCATCGTGATGATGCCGCAGCCGATACCGAATACAACTTTTCCCGCAGGTAATAACGGAGAAGTTACATAGTCTGTAGCCATGAAGATTGCGCCCAGCATTACGCCGCCTGCAAGGATGTGGAAAATCGCCATCTGAAGGGCATCTCCCTGTCCCGTTGCTCCGTAATAGATGAGAGCGAACACGAATACAGTACCGATGAAGCAGCACGGGATAATCGGGCTGATAATCTTTTTCCAAACAAGGAAAAGTCCACCGACGATCAGAGCGATGGCACTGACTTCACCCATGGAGCCGCCTACATAGCCAAGGAAAAGTTCCATATTTGACGGAAGTTCTCCGCCGCCCTCTGAGAGGATTCCCAGCGGTGTAGCTCCTGTAACAACGTCTGCGGTCTGATTCATCTTTGGCAGCGGCCATGTGGTCATTTCCGTTGCGAAGGAGATGAACAGAACAATTCTTGCAGTGATGGCAGGGTTTACAACGTTCTTGCCGATGCCGCCGAAAAGCTGCTTAACTACGATGATGGCTACGAAGCAGCCGATAATCGCGATCCAGTAAGGAAGTCCCGACGGAACGTTGAAGGCAATCAAGGTTCCCGTAAGGGCAGCACTGAGGTCGCAAACCGTCTGTTTCCTCTTCATGAGCTTGTTCCAGCCCCACTCGAAGAACATCGAAGCTGCGATGCAAACGGCGGTGAGAGTCAGGACTCTGTAGCCGAAAACGTATGTACTAACCAGAAGCGATGGCACTAGTGCAAGGAGAACCATCAGCATGGTTTTTTGTGTATCCAGCGCGGTCACAATATGAGGAGAGGCGGATACGATTAAATTGTCATGATATTTCTTATCCATTAGATTCCTGCCTCCTTCAGTACCGTTTTACCTAAAGTGTTAATGAATCCCAAAGGTCTGTGGGCCGGGCAGATGTAGGAGCAGGAACCGCAGTTCATGCACTGCATTACCCGAAGGTCTTTGAGGGCCTGTGCGTCTCTTTGCTCGTATGCCTTTGCAAGAGCCGTCGGAATGAGCTTGAACGGGCAAGCCTGGTGGCATCTGCCGCAGTTGATGCAAGCCGTTTCTTCCTTTACGAGGCTCTGCGGGCCGGAGAATGCAAGGATCGCATTGTTGTTCTTTACCATCGGAACGGCATCGGAATAGATCGCTCTACCCATCATAGGGCCGCCCATGAGGATTTTCTTCGGCTCAGCCTTGTAGCCGCCGCAGAATTCGATTACGTCTGCTACGGAAGTTCCGATCGGTGCGATGACGTTCTTCGGCTGAGCGACTGCGTCGCCGTCAACGGTTACTCTCTTGGTTGTAAGAGGCAGTCCCGTCTTGAAGTATTGACCTACGAAAGCTACGGTAGTAACGTTGTCAAGGATAACGCCCATGTCAGCCGGCAAAACGCCTGCGTCCATTGTCTTTCCGGTGATTTCGTATACCAACACACGTTCTGCTCCCTTTGGATATCTCGCCTGGAGCTTGAAGGTTTCGATGTTTGTGATTCCCCGCTCTGCAATCTTCTTGTTGAGAAGTTCGATGGCGTCCGGCTTATTTTCTTCGATTGCGATATAGCCCTTGTCCAGTCCGATGTACTTCATGATAAGCAGGCATCCGTCCAGAAGCTCGTCCGGATTTTCCAGCATCAATCTGTGGTCAGATGTGATGAAAGGTTCGCATTCCGCCGCGTTTACGATGAGTGCGTGAACGTCGTCGATGTTCTTTGGATTAAATTTGATGTGGGTCGGGAAGGAAGCTCCGCCAAGACCAACCAGACCGGATTCTCTTACAGCTTTTACGAATTCTGCTAAATCCTTTGGTTCTGCGGGAACTTTTACTTCCTCTGATAATTCTTGTTTCTTGTCTGTTTCGATTACAACCAGCGTTTCAAATCCGCCTGCTGCATTTCTCTGCTCCTCGATGGCGGTAACCGTGCCGGATACGCCGGAGTGGATAGGCGCACTTACGAAAGCGTCCGTATCGCCGATCTTCTGGCCGACTTTTACATAGTCGCCCTTTGCAACCAGCGGTTTACAAGGCGCTCCGATATGCTGAGACATAGAAATCTTTACAACATCCGGTGTAGGCATTATTTCGGTAGCGCACCCGGCAGTGTGCTTATAATGACTCACATGAATGCTTTGTAAATGCTTTTGACTCATTGTGTGAGACCTTCCTTTCTAAATTTTATATAAAATCATACGAAATATATTATACTACAACAAAACACAAAAAGCACTAAGAAATTTTCGTTCTTAGCGCTTTAAAACACATTTTTAACAAAGTTTTGTCGAAAATCAATTTTTATTTCCCGACGCAGACCATTCCCCCCGCTGTAATTCCGATGACCTTTTCTCCTGCCAGCCGTCTTGCTTTGACATAATCAAGGACTTCACGGGTCAAAATTTCTCCAGGACAGGCGATGGGAACCCCCGGCGGGTAAGGTATGATGGACGATGCGCAAACCCTTCCGGCAGCTTCGTCTATGGGCAGGAAGGTTCTCTCCTTTGGCATCTCCGCCATTATAAGGGTGCCTGTCAGGGCATCGGGCTGGCGCATCTTGCGTGCTGCGCTCAATTTCCGCTCCGCCGCGATTTCGGAAAGTGCCTCTGCCAGTTTCTCGTAGTGGCTACGGGTATTTCCGATTCCGCTCATGCACATGATGATATTTCCCGTGACAAGTTCAATGAAAATGCCCCTTTCCATCAGAAGCTCTTCCAGCTCGTTTCCGTCTATATCATAAGCCGACATATCGATATTCAGTTTGGTGCGATCGAGGCCGGGTGCTTCCATTATGGTAAGCCCCGGGATCTTCTTTACCCTCTCATAAAAGAAATCAAGATTTTCCGCCCACTCGCCAATGAGCTTTTCGCCTTTTTCCAGCAAAAGATCCGCGCTGATGTCGAGGCTGGCCATCATCGGGTATGAGGGGCTTGAGCTTTCGATGGCCTGAAGCTTGTCCTCGAGGACGTTGAGGTTCACCCTATCCGAACAGACATTGAGAAGGGCGCTTTGAGTCCAGGACGCAAGTGTTTTATGGACGCTGTTTATGACAATATCCGCCCCCTGCTCCTCGGCAGGCTTCGGGAAGCCCGCTATTCCGTATTTCGAGAAAAATTTCAGATGGGCGCCGTGGGCTTGGTCCACGATCAAAATTTTGCCGCGTTTATGTACTTCGGCCGCGATTTTCGCAATATCGCTGCAAATTCCGTAGTAGTTCGGGGAAGGCAGGATAACCGCCTCTGCATCCGGATTTTCGTCAAGGAGCCGAGCGATTTCACCTGCGCCGATTCCTCCGAGGACGCCGAACCCGCCGAGGGTTTCGGGGTAGGCGTACACCGGCGTTATATCCCCCAGAGTGAGGGCGTTAAATACAGACTTGTGGCAGTTTCTGGCCATTATGAGCTTTCCCCCGCGGCCTGCGGTGCGTGTGGTGGCTGTAGTGCCTGCAGTGCCTGAGGAGGCTGCGGTGCCTGCGGTGCCTGCATTGCCTGAGGTGGCTGTAGTGCTTGCAGTGCCTGCTGTAGCAAGGATCGCCGCAATCAGTCCGCCGGAGCTGCCGTTTACCAGAAGGTAGGATTTCTTCGCCTCGTAAAGCTTACGATATTTTTCCATGGTCTGTGCGATGATGCTCTCTGTTTGGAAGAGATTATCCGCCCCCGGAATTTCGGTTATGTCGCAGTCCATGACCATATCCAAAAAATCGCCGTAGCCGTTTTCGCGGTAAATGCGTGAGCCCTTGTGTCCCGGCATATGAAAGGACACCGGCCGTGCCGCCGCGTGCTGCAATAAAAACTCTCTGATTCCCTTGTTCAATGTGGTATCGTCCTCCGAAAATTGTAGTGCTATTTGTAGCGGTATTAGTATTATAAGCTTTATAATATAATACGAAACTATTTTACGACCGATGGCAGCCTTTTGCAAGTGCAAATGCAATTTTGCCATCCCGATTTCTTTGCATTTTCGCGGCGGAGGCACGGCGCAAATAAAACTTGTTATCTTAAGAAACCGCAAGGCTGCGAAGCTTGTTAGTGTCCTTGTGAAATTTCTTGCAAAAAACAGAAAAGCTCGCTATAATATATTCGAAGATTTTAGATATTGCAAGGCCTTGGCCCTGCCAAATTTATAGATGACAAAGGTAAATGAAAATGAAAACGGAACTGAAAACGAAAATAAAGAAGCTATCGTTCTTACTTGCTACGGCTATGGTGATTGGACTTATCGCAGGCTGTACCGTTGGAAGTACGGACACCTCTGCAGAAACGGAGACGGCGGGGAATCAAGATGAATATCCATACATCCAGCGTTTGGAGCCTGTGGAACCAGTGGACGGAAAGATTGAAGCTGCGGCATCTATGCTTGACTGGGGCGATGTAGCCGGCTCGCCTTACTTTGAGGCAATCAATTACTACGACGGAACAGACCTTTCGGATACGCTGATTCTGATCGACCATTTCAAGACCTATCAGCAGACCTCCGAGCGCAGCTGCGGCGCCTCCTGCGTGCTGATGGTGGTCAATTACCTGACCGGCGAGGCTCCGGGTGAGGATACTCTGGACAAGGAAATGGATATTCGTTATATAGACAATGCCCGTGAGGACGGTTCTTACGGCGCATCCACCGCCTCCGTGGCGGAAGCCCTCAGGGCGAGGGGATTTGAGGTTAAGACCTCTGCAGATACGCAGGATGAGGATGGATATTCCTTTTCTTCGGAGGAGGAAATAGCAGAGTTCTTCTGCCGGCAGCTCGAGGCAAAGAAACCTGTGATAATGGAAAGCGTGGAGTGGGGCGGCCACTGGATGGTACTGATCGGCTACGATGACATGGGAACGACGGATAATATGCTCGATGATGTACTGGTGTTTGCAGACCCGTACGACACATCCGACCATTGTCAGGACGGTTATTATACAATTAACTTTGAGCGTTATGTCAGTCAGTGGTTTGACCATCAGGTGATGGCAGAGAGCGAAAAGAACCAGCAGTATGTTGCCGTCACAAAATAGCATATCGCCATGCGGCAGGGTTTATGTCTCAGAACGGCTTAAAAAGAATAAAGTCAATTTCGTGATGATATTGTTCCGAAAATTATTGGCATTATTCCGAAACGTGGTTATAATAGTGTAAAACAAAGGAAGGGGGTCTCCCGCAATGCCTGATACGATGTTTGTAAAGGATGCGGCCAAATTGTGGAATATATCCGAAAGACGCGTGTCTACTCTTTGCAGAGAGGGTAAAATTGTCGGCGCAAAAAAACAAGGCAAATCTTGGCTGATCCCTATTGATGCGCAAAAGCCTGCGGATGCCCGCGTAAAATCAGGTATTTATAAAAAAGCGGCACGTCCCACAAACCTTCCGCTGCCGATCGGGATTTCAGATTATCGCTTGGCTTCTTCGGAATATTATTATATTGACAAAACTATGATGATCAAGGAGTTCATTGATGAACGCCCTATGGTTTCTCTTTTTACGCGGCCTCGCCGTTTTGGAAAAACCTTGAATATGGATATGCTTCGTACATTCTTTGAAAAAACTGACGAAGATACCTCCCTATATTTTAGAGATAAAAAGATTTGGGCTTGTGGTCAAAGGTATCGTGACTATCAAGGCAAATATCCGGTTATCTTTGTTACATTCAAGGATATTAAGTTTAATACTTGGGAAGAAACTTTTGGCGCAATTAAGGACGTATTTTCTAAAGAGGCCGCCCGTCATATGGAATTGCAATCCTCCGAAAAATGTAATGAGTACGAGCGAAAGGCCTTTGAGAAATTGTTATCGGGAAGAGTTAACGAGGTTGAGCTGTCCGGTGCGCTTTTGAATTTGTCAAGTATGCTTCATAAACATCACGCAACTGCACCTATCATTATAATTGATGAATATGACATTCCCATTCAGCAGGGGTATATGAAAAACTATTACGATAAAGTTATTCTCTTTATGCGCAATCTTTTTTCCGGAGGGCTTAAAGACAATAAGCATTTATCC
>CAVGEP010000016.1:0-8100 GCA_963628105.1 Alistipes communis | reverse complement strand
TTGGTTTTCTTACGGGCATTCTTCGTGTTGCAAAAGAAAGTATATTTAGCGGGCTTAATAATCTTACCATTCATTCCGTATTGGATAATAAATATAGCTCCTACTTCGGCTTTACTCCTGATGAAGTGAAGGAAATGGCAGAATACTACGGCGTTCCCGATAAATATGACGAGATTTGCGAATGGTATGACGGTTATCGTTTCGGAAAGACCGAAATTTTTAATCCATGGTCTGTTATCAACTATTTTAGCAACGAATGCGAGCCAAGGGCCTTTTGGCAGTCGACGGGAAGTAATGATATTATCGGAGAAATTATTTCCGAAGCGGATAAAGAGATTTATGAAAAGCTCACCTCCCTTGTTAATGGAGAAACATTCGTCACATACATTGACACAGGGGTTATCTATCCTCAAATCAAAAACAACCCTTCAACCATCTACAGTTTCCTGCTGGTTACGGGCTATTTGAAAGTTTTGAAAACCACACCGTCATTCAATGGCGATTTTATGTGCGAGGTCGCTCTGCCTAACAGAGAGATTTCTCTCGTTTATCACAAGGAAATCTTGCAGCAGCTTAATGATATTATTCCTCAGCCGACTGCTATTTCCATTCAGGAGGCGATATTTTCGGGTGATAAACAGAAATTGCAAAAGTTGATTCAAACCCTGCTAACACAGTCTGTAAGCTTCTTTGATGCCGCAGGAGAGAATTTTTATCACGGATTTATGCTTGGCCTGTGCGCCTTGCTGGGCGGTTCCTTCGTTTCTTCCAACAAGGAATCCGGCGATGGCAGATATGATATTCAACTTAAACCCACAAGGAAGAATTTGCCCGGCATCTTAATCGAGCTCAAAGCCGAAAAGAACTGTACGGAGGAACAGCTTAAAACACTCTCCCAAACGGCTCTTCAGCAAATTATCAGTAAGAAATATGATGCCGAACTGGTTGCCGCGGGAATTGAGACAATCTACAAATACGGGGTTGCCTTCAGCGGCAAGAAGGTTGAAATTGCTATGGAATAAAAGGAGAACAGAAAAAGGAGAACAGAAATGGAAAACAAGATCGAAATGAAAAAAATAGCAGCTGCCGTGCTTGCCATGGTGCTTGTCTGCGGATTGGTCATCTTTGCCTATGACAGCGGCAAACGAGCCGGAGAAAGCAGCCTGAGCACTGCCCAGCAGCAGACGCAAGAAGCCGGTACCGAGGATGCGGGAATATCTCCGAATCCCGCCTACGATTTTCTGGGCAGCGGACTTGCATGGCAGCTTTCGGCAGAAAGTCAGGGCCTTATGATGCAGGGATTTGCAATTGCCGAAAATTATGTGGACGAAATGGTATCGATGTGCGAGGATCCGGACAATACCCAGTGGGTTATGGAAAATGACAAGGACGGAAATAAGCGGATGCTCCATAATGGTGTGCGAGTAGCCATAGTCAGCGATATTGACGATACCCTCGTGGACGGAGCGAATTATACCGCGGATGTTGTGGGAAATGACGGCGACTATAACAATGCGGCCTTTGCCAGATTTGTCATGAGCGATTCCTGCACGGCTCTCCCGGGAGCAGTTGATTTTGTTAAGAAGTGTGTAGACAGCGGTATTGATTTTTATTATGTCACAAACAGATATGATCAGGCGTACAAGCCGGGGCAGTCAGATTCTATAAGTTCTTATGAGCAGTCGATTGCAAAGGAAGGCAAGGGTCTGTATTGTCAGGCGGACGGAAGTGAGATAGGCAGCAGTCTGTATCAGACCTACGGCAAGACCATATATGACATATCCTATGAGTCCATGGAAAAATTGGGCTTCCCGGTTGACGATCAGCATCTGATTGTAAATGATACCAAGCTTAAGGGCTCCAGCAAAGAGCCGGTGCGCAGCGCCATAAGAGAGGGCGATGCGGCATATCCTAACGGACAGCGCACGGACGGAAGTGCAATGAACTGTGCGACGACCACTGAGCTCGAAAAGCATGAGATCGTTATGCTTCTGGGGGACAATATTGGCGATTTCACAGATGCCTTTACCGCGGAGGACCTCGATGCGGTGAGCCGCTCTGCCCTTGCCTCCGGCGAAGATTATGCGGGTGAGTGGGGTACGAAATGGATCGTGATGCCAAATGCCATGTACGGCAATTCCATCAACTATGCGACCGCCTATGGCATGAACAAGCTGTTTAAGCACTATGCCTATACCAATTAATACTGATTTTAACAAATTTTCAGATTGGAGCAAAGGATATGAGTGAAAGAATTAGAGTACTTGTAAACGGTAAGTTCTTCACATCCAACGATAAGCAGCCCTGGGCAGATGCCGTTGTTATCAAAGGTAACAAAATCGCCTATGTAGGCACAAGCGAAGAAGCCTTAAAGCAGGCGGAGGGCGCAAAAACCGAGGACTTAGGCGGCAGGCTTGTTACCCCGGGGATTATAGACGGACATATGCATTTCTTCGGCGCAAATATGTTCGAGGGTTTGCTTGTATTAAACGGTATGTCCGTGGACGAGATGATTGAAGCCATCACTAAGTTCATCAAGGAGAATCCGGATAAACCTGCATACGCAGGTCTTGGCTGGGCGGATACCGCATTCGGCGAGGCAGGCCCTCACAAGAAGGTCCTAGATGCGATCTGCAAAGATAAGCCGGTCGTGCTTCTTTCTTCAACCCTTCATACCGCATGGTGCAATTCCAAGGCACTTGAGGCTGCGGGCATCACCGGGGACACGCCGGATATTGACCCCGCAGGCGGCGTTATCTATCAGCGCGATGCTGACGGTGAGCTGACAGGCTTTGTTAAGGAATTACCTTCGATGGATCCGGTTATGGGCGCAGCGAAGTATTTTGACGATGAGCTTACAATCAAAGCCTTCGGCAATTTCTTTGCAAAGGCTGCCGCAAACGGTATCACTTCAATGGTAGACTGCGCTGCCATAAGCTTTATGAGGCATCTTATGAGCGATGAGATGAGGGCGTTATTCGATAAGGACGAAACCCCGGTAAGACTTAATTTCTGCGGATATGCGGGAGTAGCAGGACTCTACGAAAAAGCATTTAGCGATACCGCCACGTTCAGCAAGAAGTTTACCGGTGACCGCTTCTTCTGTACCTTCCATAAGCTCATTAATGACGGTACCCTGGAGAATGTTTCGGCTGCGATCCCGAATCCTTATCCTAACGGAAGCGTAGTTAAGCCGATTATGACCCCTGATGCTTTGGCCGAGAAGTTCGAGGCCTGTGCCAAGGCAGGAATCGATGTCAACATTCATGCGGTTGGCTCGGATTCAGTCCACAATGTGCTGGAAGCCGCCGGAATCCTTCGGAAGAAAGGCTTTGGCGACATACGAATTATATGCTCACATTCTGCATATGTATACCCAGAGGATCTTGCGCTCTTTGGCAAATATGATGTATTCGCAAATACCACCGGATGCTGGATTTGCGCCATGAACGAAGAGCAGGAGGAATTAGCAGCTCAGCTTACGGAGGCTAAGTCCTATCCTGTTAAGTCAATTATAGATGGCGGCGCAAGGATGGGATTTGGCTCCGATTTTCCTACAGATCCTACAACTTTCCCGGTTATGCCTAACATGGAAGCGCTCGTTACAAGAGCTCATATAGGCGAGGCGGGCGCCTTTGTACATGATGCGGTGGAGTGCATAAGTGTTGCCGATGTGATCAAGGGATATACTATCCACAACGCTTACCAGATGCGCAGGGAAAATGTGCTTGGCTCCATCGAGGTTGGCAAGTATGCAGACCTTACCATATTCGAGGAGAACCTCTTTGAGATAGACCCAAGACAAATACACGATGTTAAAATTGCAAAAACTATAAAGGACGGTATTACAACATATGAAAACAAATAACCCTTTTACACTAACCTACGGCTTGCTGCCTCAAATGTATTTAAGCGATGAGAATTGTACGGTTGATGAGATCGTATCGGCATTTTCCTCATCAAATCCGATTACCCATTCCTGCATAATCACGGGGCCAAGAGGCTCAGGAAAGACCGCGCTTATGAATGCCGTTGCCAAGAAGCTGCGCGACTCAAAGGACTGGGTGGTATTAGACCTTAATTCATCCACGCCTTTGGTCAATGATCTGTCCGCAAGACTTATCGATGAGGCAACGACGGGTACCGGCACATCTAAGCTATTGATTCTTGCATTGATGAGCTATGCTGGTCTTGGCTTTTCGGATGATGCTGGCAAAATCAATTTTGCGACAAAACAGCTTACAAAGCGCAAGCAGAACATCCTCATCACCATAGACGAGGCTAAGGCTGATGCCAACATGGCTGAGTTTGCGAACCGCTTCCAGATGCTTGTAGGGCGCGGCATCAATGCATTTGTTATCATCACAGGCCTATATGAGGATATATATAAGGTTGACGAAAACTCGATTCCCCTTAGCCTCCGCGCAGGCAAGATGTTCCTCAGCCCTCTCAAGATCGATAAGATCAAGGATGTCTATAAGGAAACCTTTGCGATAAGCGGCGATGATGCTCTCAAGATGGCAAAGCTCACCAAGGGCTATCCTTTCGGCTTCCAGGCATGGGGCGCGCTCTATTGGGAGTATCGGGAAAGCCTTTCCTTCGATGAAATAGTAAAGATCTATGACGGGATACTTGAGGATTATGTATATAATGCTATCTGGTCAGAGCTTAGCGAGTCCGAGAGGCTCGTAATCAGGGCAATCCCGGATGATGATGCCAAGATAAGCATCAATGAGCTTTGTGCAAAGGTTCCTGCCCCTAAGGAGGAGGTCAGCAAGGCCGCTACCCACCTCGTTGCAAAGTTTATATGCACCGAGGAGAACAAGGAATATATATCGCTCGCCCTTCCTAGGATGCGCGCGATATTACGCACCCACGAGCTTGCATACGAGCTATAATGTGATAGAATCTGATAGAAGCCAACAACGCCACGGGCGATTCTATTTCAACAAATTCTACAAATGCGCAGGAAAAATCGTCTGTGGCTAGGCGGCAAGGTGCCGAGGAACGGAGTGTACACGAGGTACATGAGTACCGCAGGACGCCGCAGCCAACAACGCCACAGGCGATTTTAACAAGCATTTGGCTATTCGTTGAAGTCCGCGCGGCTAGCTTTATCAAATATATCCGTCACCTCTTTCGACGGCTCATCAGTCATCTTCGAAACCACAACCGCCGCCAGCAGCGAACATGCAAATCCCGGGATGATTTCATAGATTCCGGTAGCGGCCGATAGGAACGCAAGCCAGAGTCCGTCCACCAGCGCTCCGGTCACAACGCCTGCAACGGCGCCTGCGTAATTAAACCTGCGCCAGAACAGGGAAAGCAGTATGGTCGGTCCGAAGGCCGCCCCAAAGCAGCCCCAGGCATTTTCCACAAGGTTCATGATAGCCTGGGCCCCGGAGCCCTTGGAGGTCGCCATGGCAAAAGCGATGAGCGCCACCAGCACAACGACGATTCTGCCGATCCAAAGAACTTCTCGCTCCGAAGCGTTCTTTCTGATAATCGGCTGGTAAATGTCCGCCGTGAAAGAGCTGGAGGCAACCAGAAGCTGGGAGTCCGCCGTGGAAATGCAAGCTGCCATGATTGCCGCCAGCAGAAGTCCCGATGCAAGCGGGAAGAAGAATTTTCTGGACATTACCATGAAAACGGTCTTTTGCAAGCCCTGAGTCAGCAGCTCCTCACCAACGAAGATTCTGCCGAAATAAGCCACGAGGCAAGCCGCCGCCAGCGCAAGAACTACCCAAATGATTGCTACGATGGCTGATTTTCTGATCATCGACGGTTTTTCGATGGACATAAATCTTACGATTATATGCGGCATGCCGAAGTAGCCAAGGCCCCAGCCCAGACCGCTTACGATATCTTTCCAGTCAGCCGAGAACAGCCCCGAGCCGAAATCGCAGGTGACGATTTCGCCAGTTGCGTCCGTATATTGATAAATCGTGGAAAGCGCCGTAGTGTCGATTTCCTGCGTAAGCACTACCACGATAGGAATCGCAAGAAGGGCGATGAGCATCAGAATCCCCTGGAAAAAGTCCGTCCAGCAAACCGCCTTGAAGCCGCCGAGGAAGGTATAGCCGATGATAATCAGCGCGCAAAGGAGCATCCCCACGCTTTCGGAAACCGTCGGGAAAATCATCTGAAAAACCGACGCTCCCGCAACGAAAGCCGACGCTACATATACCGTAAAGCATACGAGGAAAATCACCGCGCAGATAACCTGAAGCGCCTTGGATTTTGTGGCAAATCGGTTGGACAAATACTGCGGTACCGTAATGGCGTCTCCCGCCACCTTCGAAAACTTCCTGAGCCTCTTTGCGCAGAAAATCCAGTTCGCCGCCGTGCCTAGCGCCAGCCCGATTCCGATCCACATCTGCCCGAAACCGAAAGCCATGATCGACCCTGGAAGCCCCATGAGGAGCCACGCGGACATATCCGAAGCCTGGGCCGACATCGCCGTCACCCACGGGCCCATGGAGCGCCCGCCGAGGAAATAGTCCTCCTGGTTCCGGTTTCCGCCGTTAAAAAAGAATATCATCGCTACGAAAAATAGTATTATGAAATAGCCTAAAAAAGCTATCATCTCTGCATTTATCATTTGTAATTCCTCCTAAGTATGCTAAATTCCAAGCCCTGCGCTGATGTTTCGCATGAAGTCCTGTACATTGGTCACGATTCCCTTTGCCGAAAGGCTGCCTCGGTCGCCCAGCTTGTTTGCGGCGAATTCCGAGGTGTCCACCATGTAAAAATGCACCGGTCTTATCGTCCCGTCCGGCAAAACCCTGTAGGTCGGGGTCATATTTCCGGTAGCGATGGTGTGCAGCACCGTCGCCATGCCGATTACCGTGGTAGCCCTGCGCACATGGGAACGAATGGTATCCTGTCCCTCATAGGTATGCTCGTAAACCTCTGGCAGCGGACCGTCGTCACGGATGGAGCCGTTCAATACAAACGGGACATTATTCTTTACGCAGTTATAGATAATGCCGCTGTTTATGCCCTCGCCCTCGATGAATGCCGGAATGGAGCCATAGGTGTTGATCGCGTTTATGGTATCAAGGTGGTTGTAATGTCCCATGAAGTGCAGCTTCTGGTTTTCGATATCGCAGCCCAGCGCCGTTCCCAGGTAGCCGCCCTCAAGGTCGTGAGTGGCAAGGGCATTGCCTGCAAGGAGTGCCTGGCAGTAGCCTCGTGCGATCAGCTCACCCATCACCCGGCGCGCTTCCACATCGAAGCTGCAGGCAGGTCCCAAAACCCAAACCACGTAGCCATTATGCGCCTTTTCGTATTTGAGAAGTTCCACCAGGTCCTTGTAATCCTGCGTGAAAGAAGTTTCGCGGCTTCTGGACTGACGGAATGCAAAGGTGTTTTTCGCGTCTTCCTCATCGCCCGGTCTTTTCCAGCAGTTGTCGTGAACGTAGATGCCTTCGCTTGCGTCCTCGGTTCTGCCAACCACAACCATGTCTCCTTCTTTGATATTGCGGAACTCCACGACTCTGATTTTCTCGCCGTCCCAGATCGGAACCGCGTCCATTCTGCTGTCCTCTGCCAAATGCCATTTGCCATCTATCTTAAAATATTCCGGAAAAATCGAGGTCGCATGAAAGCCCTTAGGCGCTGCCTTTGCGCAAGGTGCTTTGACCAGCGTCGCGTTAGGCGCCTTTGCGAACATCTCCTGTGAAAAATCCGGTTCTATGTACTTTGCTAACTGAAAACTCATTTCTTTTATAACCTCTTTTCTGCAACATGAATGCATTGTAACACATTTCAAACAAGAACGAAACACAGAACAATGTCTATACACTTTTCGAGATTTTATAAAGAACAAATGCAAGTTTCTATTGATTTTTCAAGCATTATAGTCTATACTATATTCTATACAAAAGACTGCATCAAAAATAAATATCAAAATTTTTTTAAAAATTTGCGGTTTTCTCGTAAAAACGGAGGCCGCAGGGAAGCTTCTGAGAAAACTTTTCAGGAGAATATCACGGGGGATTTTTAGGAGAAACTTTTATGAAAAAGAAAAATTCGCGCAACACAAAAGGCAAAATCGTATCTGCCGCATGGCAGCTCTTTTATAAGCAGGGCTACGAC
>CAVGEP010000015.1:0-18248 GCA_963628105.1 Alistipes communis | reverse complement strand
CACCACGGTGGAGGAAATCGTGGAGGCCTCCGGCACTTCCAGAGGCTCCTTTTATCACTATTTTGACGGGAAGGACGCGCTGCTTTCGTCCCTTTCGTATCTCTTTGACGAAAAATATGACGAGCTTGCCGAGACCATGGACGCTTCCCTGACTCCCGTCGAGAAGCTCATCTTCATGAACCAGGAGCTTTTCCTGATGATCGACAACACGGTTTCTGTGGATCTGCTCAGCCAGCTCTTCGCCACCCAGCTCATCACCAGCGGCGAGCGGCACATGATGAACCCGAACCGGACCTATTACAAGATGATTCGTCAGATGGTCAGCGAGGGGAAAGATCAGGGGATTTTTAAGGAGGAGTTTTCCGTCAACGACATTGTCAAGGCCTACGCCATGCTGGAGCGCGGGCTGATGTACGACTGGTGCATCTCCGCCGGCAGCTACTCCCTCTGCCAGTATTCGCAGAGTGTGCTGCCGCTGTTTCTTGCAAGTTACATGGCATAGCCAGCCCGGTGATTTCCAAATTCCCAGGGCCCGCGGGGATTCCGTCCAAAGAGATAAAGAGATACAAAAAAGGAGCCGAAGCTCCTTTTTGTTTTGTCCTATATTCTATCCGGCAATAATCATTGCATGATGATTTATTTTGCAATGACCTCTGCGCCGCCCATGTATTTTTTCAGGGCTTCAGGGATCTTTACGCTGCCGTCTGCCTGCTGGTAGTTTTCGAGAACCGCCGCGGTGGTACGGCCGATTGCAAGGCCGGAGCCGTTGAGGGTATGCAGGAATTCAGGCTTGCCGCCCTCTCTTCTGAAGCGGATATTCGCGCGTCTTGCCTGGTAGTCCAGGAAGTTCGAGCAGGACGAAATCTCAACATATCTGCCGTAGGATGGCATCCAAACTTCGATGTCGTAGGTACAAGCCGATGAAAATCCCAAATCTCCCGTGGAAAGTCTTACAACTCTGTACGGAATGTCCAGAATCTGCAGTACCGCCTCTGCATCCGCAGTGAGGGATTCAAGCTCGTTCCAGGAATCCTCCGGTTTGCAGAACTTTACAAGCTCAACCTTGTTAAACTGGTGCTGGCGGATAAGCCCTCTGGTGTCACGGCCGGCAGAGCCTGCCTCTGCTCGGAAGCAAGGGGTGTATGCCGTATAGTGAATCGGAAGCTGATCTTCCGGAATGATTTCCTGTGCCAGCAGGTTTGTTACCGGAACCTCCGCTGTCGGAATGAGGAAAAAGTCCTTCTGCGGTACATAGAACATATCCTCTTCAAACTTAGGAAGCTGACCCGTTCCCGTCATAGCGGCGCGGTTTACCATGAAAGGCGGCAGGATCTCGGTGTAATCCTGCTCCAGGGTGTGCAGGTCAAGCATAAAGCACATGATCGCTCTTTCAAGCCTTGCTCCCAGTCCCTTATATACCGTAAACCTGGTGCCGGAAATCTTCGCGGCTCTTTCCCAGTCAAGAATATCCAAATCTGTACCGATATCCCAGTGTGCCTTTGGCTCAAAGTCAAACTTCGTAGGCTCCTTGAACTTTCTGATTTCGACGTTTGCGCTGTCGTCCTCGCCTACCTGCACGAAGTCCGCCGGAATGTTCGGAACGTTCAGGAGTGCGTCCTTGATGTCCGCGTCAAGCTGTGATACCTCTGCGTCCAAAACCTTGATTTTTTCGGAAAGCTCCTTCATCTCGGCCATAATGGCGGTTGTGTCTTCTCCCGCCTTTTTCATCTTTGGGATTTCCTTGGAAACCGTATTCTGCTTGTTCTTCATGGCTTCTACTTCTGCCAGAACCGCCCGCCTCTTTTCGTCAAGAGCCGGAATCTTCTCGATGCCGAAGCTGCCCTTTGTCCTTCTTTCTACGCCAGCTTTGACACCCTCGTAGTCTTCTCTGATTCTCTTAATGTCTAACATTTTTTTCTCCTTAAAATAACTCGATCAAAGCTTGATTAAAGCTCAATTAAAGCTCGATCAAATCTCGATCAAAACTCGATTAAAACAAGTTGCGTTTGTAAGTCAAATATTTCTCTCTGAGTTCCTCAACCTTCTTTGCGGTTTCTACCTGCAGCTCAGAAGCCAAATCGTAATCGCCCGTATCCAGCGCCACCCGAGTGCGGGTCAGAAGCGACTTGTCGTGGATGGAATCCTTGGCTATATAATGTCTCAGGCGGTCCACCTCGGCCCAGTTCTCCAGATCGTAGTCCGTAGCATCGTCTCCATGGAGCTTCTTGCATTCTCTTATGTACTTCATGTGATTCGGGAGAATTCGGTTGTGCAGCTCGGTCTTCCACTGACCTAGGATGGACTGCTCGTAGGATTCCAGCGAAATAGCGGAAATCACGCCATCTCCCTTGATAACCTCGGTCTTCTCCGGATATTTGTCAAATCCCTTGAGATTTTCCCAAACCGTCTGAGGGGCTCTGCCGAAAAGCTTGGCTCTTTCTTCTTCGGTAAAGTCCTCGAAAACATCCTTTTCGCTTCTGTATTCTCTGCCTGTTTCCAGGTAAAAATCTTCTTCTCCGCATTTCTTCGAGAGGGAATCCTCTAATTCCTCAGGGGTTTTGCCCGCCTCGAGCGCTGCCTTGATGCCATCGATCATCGCCATGTAGGAAACTGCCAAAACAAGATATGTGTTGGTCTTCGGGTTCGGCGCCCTCAGCTCAAATCTCGTTGCCATAGCATTTGCGGAATTGCGCACCAGTCCGATCAGCACCGTACGGTTTCTGGACGGTTCATCAGGCGCATGTCCCAGAGATGTAACTATGCAGACCGGAGCCTCATATCCGGGTTTGAGCCTGTTGAGGGAATCGTTGGTGGAGCTTACGAAAGGATTGATTACCTCGTAGTTCTTCAAAAATCCCATCAAAGCACCGAATCCAATTGGCGTAAGGAAATCTTCCGTCATCTTTTCCGGTGAGAAAAGGTTTGTCATCTTGCCGTTTTTTAGTTTTGCGCAAACGCCGATATGCGTATGCTCGCCATTTCCGGCAACCCCCTCGATCGGCTTTGCCATGAAGCTGGTGTTAAGCCCGAACTGGTTGAAAACATCTCTTACAACATATTTTACTAACTTTTCGTTGTCGCAGGCCTGCATCGCATCCGAGTATTTCCAGTCGATTTCCAGCTGCTCCATGATGTGGTCGTGGGTGCCTGTGCTGGTAATCTTGGATTTTACGCCGCCTACCTCCTTGTGGCCCATTTCCATCTCAAGGCCGTAGCAATCGAGGATTTCGATGCTCTTTTCCAGAGCCGTTCTGACAGGTCCGTAGGTCCTCTTCCAATACTGCTCCTTTAGCTCCTGAGAGGTGGAAAGCTGTTCTCTGTCTGCCTTGTCGTCCGGTGTTTTTACCCAAAATTCAAGCTCTGTAGCACTGGTAATCCTGATTTCCTCGATGTCCTCTACGCTGTCCGCACCGTCGATGTACTCAAACACATACGGATTCTCCGCAAGGAGGGCCATGAGTTCTTCCTTGAATTTGGAAACAGCATCCCTGAGAATTACTCGGGAACCTACTTCCGTCCTGTCATTGTGGATTAGAAACGCAGGTATGCGCAAGGTTCCTACCGGAAGTCCCGTCTTGCTGTCTATATTGTCAAAATTATAGTCAATATACCAGTTGACCGAGAAGTCCGGAGTCAAATCAACCTTTGCGTTGTTCAGCTCTGCAATTTTAGGCAAATTTACACTGGATCCATCTGTTTGTACTCCGTGTGCCAGCATAGCATCCATGTCCTCAACGAAAAGTCTCACGGGGATTCTCTCGTCTGTATCGTTTCCGACCATGTCGAGTCCTGAGTAAGACACGAATTGGACCTCCGGATGCTCCTTTAATATCTGCGTTAGTTTTTCTTTGTTATGCATCTCCTTTGGGATATTAAACAGCATTCTGTTCAAATCAAATTCCAGCATAATTTACCTCCTTTTCTTTTTTTATTTATTTAATTTTTTATTTGGTAAGCTCATTCAAATACTCTTCCATCTGGTCGAGATATTCTCCGTATTTTGCCCAGTCGCCGCTCTGCTGGGCGCTCTTAGCCTTCTCGAAGCACTCCTGCACAAGCTCTGCAATTTGCTCTGTGCTCATATTTTCCGTTTCGCTTTGCTCGCTCGTATTCGTGCCGGTCTGAGTGCTTTCGCTGCCGCTTATTCCCTGCTCAGCCTTGCTGCCAAAGAGCGAAATGAGACAATCCGCAAGCGTCTCTTCGTACGCGATCTTGTCATTATATGCCACGATGATTCTCTTTACCTCCGGAATACTGGAGTTGGTTGCCTCCAGGTATACTGGCTCTACATACAGGATCGAAGTGTTGATCGGAATGATGAACATATTTCCTCGTCTGTAGGTGGTTCCTGCGGATGTCCAAAGCGAGAATTCTTTGGAAATTTCTGTATTCTGGTCGATCTGCGCCTCGATTTGCTCAGGTCCGTAAATCGTCCTGGATTTTGGGAATTGATAAAGCACAAGCTGGCCGTAATTTTCCCCGTCGTTTCTTGCAACCATCAGCGCCGTCATATTTTGCTTCGACTTCGGAGTGAACGGAATCGAGTTGAAGAACTCTGCCGTCTTTTCTCCCGGAAGCTTTGCGATATAGTAGTTCGGCGTCATCTGCTTCTTTTCCATACCGTAGATCTCGGATGCGATATCCCACATATCTTCTCTCTGGTAGAATACATTTACATCCTCCATGTGGTATTTTGCATATACGCTTGCCTGGATCTCGAACAGGTAGTTCGGATATCTGATATGGGATTTGAGGCCCTCCGGCATCTGGTCAAAGTCCTTGAAAAGTGTCGGATAAATCTTTTGATACGTCGCCGCAATCGGATCTTCCTCGTCTACAATATAAAAGCTCGTGTCGCCATTATACGCGTCTACCACAACCTTCACGGAGTTTCTGATATAGTTGGTGCTGCCGGTGTTGCCGTCGATCGGTTCGGAATACGGATAGTAGGAGCTCATGGTATATGCGTCTACCATCCAATAAAGTTTCCCGTCTACCGTTACCATATAAGGGTCTGCCTCATAAGCAAGCTTTGGCATGATCTTCTGGACTCTTTCCATCACATTTCTATAAATGATGATCTTCGAGTCGCTGTCGATATTGGACGAAACCAGTAGCTTCAGGCTGCCTTCCTTGATCGAGAAAAGAAGCCTGTTAAAGAGGTTGAGCTTGATGCCCGCCTTGCCCTCGTATGTGGTATATTTGTTGCTCTGTCCGTCCGGATAGTCAAACTCTTTTTCGTCGGTATTTACAACGATATATTCGTTAGAAAGCTCACCAAAGTAAATCTCCGGCCGGGTGATCTCGATCTCGTCAACCTCCGATTCTGGCGGAATGTTTCCGATGAGAACGTCCGGCTGGCCGCTGCTTGTAACCTTGTCAACTCGCGACAGGGTTGCGCCGTAGCCGTGAGTATATTTTAGGTGCCTGTTCAGCCAGGAGCTGTCGATCTTGTTTTCGTCGATTTCACGAGCCGTCAGGAAAGTCTGCGTGTACTTTCCGTTAATCATATATCTGTCAACATCTACGTCGTTAAATGTATAATATTGACGGATGCTCTGCGTCTGGTTATAGAACTGCTGCGCCGGGTCGAAATCGTTGATTCGGATATTATTTATGGTTTCTACATTGGCGTTGATGTCCGATGCGGTGAGCGTATTATCCGCCGCGAAGTCCTTTATATCAACATCCTCAAGCTGATAAGCAAGCTGGGTATATGTGATGTTTCTCTCCAGATATTCACTTTCTTTGTTTATTTCGTCAGGAGAAACAACGAAGTTCTGCACGAGCAGTCCTACGCCGGATCCCACGAGCCCTACAACTATCATGATTACAGGAACCGTGAGGAGCTTCTTGTATTTTTTTCTGCCCATCTGTACGATGAACATGATTGCCGACAAAACCGACAGGACGCAGAGGAGCCTGTACATCCAAAGCGTGATATTTACATCCGTAAATCCCGCACCGTAAACCGCGCCTGTATGTGCGTGGAGCAGGTCGAACTGGCGGAGGAAGAAATTCACTGCCAGCATGATGAAGAAAATGAATCCGAGCACGGTAATCTTGCCCGAAGCGATCTTCATAAGCTGCTTGAAGTTCCCATCGTCAAACTGCCTTTTGGCCCTGACCGGCCGCGGTTTTACCTTCTTTCCGGTAATGGATTCGAAAATCTTTGCGAAAGGATCCTGCGCGCCCTGTTCCTGGCCGCTGCCGCCAAAAGGATTGCCTCCGAACGGGTTGCCGCCGAACGGATTCGCATTCCCCGTATAACGCTCCTCGTCATATCCCATCCCCGGGTCCTGAGCCGGCTCTTCCTTGAATACATCCGGAGTTCTTACCGTCATCAAAATGATATAATATATAATTGTAAGAATTATGAACCCGACGATGACGCCAATCAAAATTTCGTTTAGCTGGCTAAGGAATTCCAGCTTGAAAAGGTAGAACGAAATATCCAGATTGAACAGCGGATCACTTATGTCGAAATCTGTTGCGTTCGCGAACTTGAGGATCTCGAACCAAAGCTCGATAACCGACATTGCCGTTGCTACGAGTCCGAATACTATTGCAAGTCCGTTCGTGGTGCGGTTTAATTTTTTCGTGTCAACCGCCTCCGAGGATGCGATCTTTGCGAAATAGGTCTTCTTTAGGTGATGCAGATAGAGCATGACAAGACCGGTAACGACGATGAATGTCGGTATGCCGACCTTTAACTGGGTTGCCAGCTGCGTAAAGAATACCGCAACATATCCCATCTCTCTGAACCACATGAAGTCAGATATAAAGCCTACAAGTGCCAGAAAGAGTGATACTATGAGCACCACGATCAAGACTATTATACTGATCTTCTTTTCCAATTTTTCCATTATACACTTTCCTCCTTGACCTCGTCTATCACTATCATTCCGTCAGAAACCTTGGCATATACAGTTTGCAATTTTGTAACTTCGTTTCCGTCCGAGCCTGCATATGTAATTCTGCACAAGGTATAAAATCCTGATTGGCTGCTTCTTATTTCGCCGATTTCGAGGGTGTTGATTCCAACCAGCTTCGGGTCGGTATTTGTTCCGAGCCATCCGTCGTAGTATTTTATGATTGCATCGATCAGCGCCTGGCCATATGTGGTCGTTCCTTCCAATTCTGCATCTACAAATTTATCTGCGGTGGCGATTTCTTCAAAGGAATACGCACCTGCCTCGGTATAAACCAGGCCCGGGCTGTATACGACCTCTCCGATCGTCTTCGCTATAGCGGATTTTTCCGAAACGATATTAGACATATATGCGGCTTCCACGTCGGCATCTGTTCCCTGCGTCTGGCCATCCTGGTCCTGGCCATCCTGCGTGTTCGCCTTTTCCCCTGCTCCGATGCCAGATAAAACATCTGCGGCTTTGAATACAAGGCTGTCCACGACCTGAGAGGCTTTGCTTTCCGGTGCAAAGAACTTTATTCCGAGGACCGCGCCTTCCACAACTATCGCGATTAACAATATTGTAAGCAATATCTTCAGGAAAATATGCTTCTTTACCGGCTCTTCCTTTTGGTAGGCATCGGCCTTTTGGCTCTTGTCAGCATCACTATCAGCAGCGTTGTCGCCGCCGCCCTGATTATCGACTCTCGGGAAGATGTCTGAATATCTGAGTTTCGTCTTGTCTTTGGGCATGGCATCGATTTTTTCTGCGCCGCCTTCTCCGTTTTCGCTGCTATTTTCTTTTTTGTCTTGCTGTGCATCGCTATGTTGCTCTGCGCTTTCTTTCCCTGCGCTTTCCTGCTCAGAGCCTTCCTGCTCAGCGCCATATTGCTTTGCGTCCCGGCCGCGAAAGGGCAAGTTCTCGTCTTTTGCTTCGATTGCATCGGCATCTCCCGCTGCCGGCTTCGCAGGCGCTTCGTCCTCCGAAAGCTCTGATGCATCCGATGCTTCGGCAGCTTCTGATGCTTCGGCAGCCTCCGATGCTTTTGCAGCCTCCGATGCTTCGGCGGTTTCCGATGTCTTGGCAGCTTCCGATGCTTCGGCAGTCTCTGATGCCGTGGTAGCTTCCGATGCTTCGGCAGTTTCCGATGCCTTGGTATCTTCCGCCTCGCCTTTCGCCTCCGTCGTTTCGCCAAGGTCCACGGTGTTTGGCATTTGCGGCTGCACGACTCCGATGAGGACCGGGTCCTCGGCGTCTTTTTCTGCTTCTCTTTTGGTCACTCCCGGGAAAACATCCGGTACCCAGGTATAGTCCATCTCCGCGAGCTGCCTGTTATATTCTTCTTCTAAGCTCTGTACCCGCTGTTTTTCTCTGTCCAGAAGCTCCTGGAACTCGCTGTTCTTGCGGTTGAATGTCTTGAATCTGTCGTCTTTTGCTTGGCTCATTTCCTCAAAGAGCTCTTTTTCGAGTTCTTCCGGCAAAAGCACCTCTTCTTCATCGGGTTTCTCAGGCGCAGGCATCAGCGTCTGCGTCCGAACCCGAGGAGCCGGAGATTTCGGCTTTTTTTCTTCGAATCCGTAATCATCCAGATTCCAGTTGAAGCGCTGTGTCTCATCTGCTACCTGCGGGATACGAACCTTCCGGACTAAGTCTTCCTCTTCTATTTGTCTTATTCTTTCTCTATCTCGTCTCTGGAGGCTTTCGTTTACCGGCTCGTACCGGGGCTCAAATGGCTCCTCTGCCATGGAATCCGAATTATACCTGCTGCGTTTATCGAGCACGCTGTCCCAGTTGAAGTTGGCATCCTCTGTTTTTCGCAGGCTATCCTTAGGAAAACCGTCAAGGTTCCAGTCAAAGCTGAGATTCTCCCTCTTCGCCTTCTCCTTGGCCCTTTCCTGTTCCTTGCGTTCCTCTGCTATGCGCAGGATTTCTTCTGTTTTTTTCTGTGCTTCTATTTTGAATGGCGGATTAAATACAACCTCGTCATTTTTGGAAGGGATGCGATTTCTCACCTCGGCTCCGCAATAAGCACAGAACCGGTCGCCTTCTTGTAATTCTTTTCCGCATTTGGTACAAAACATATTTGCCTCCGTGGGTTTCTTATAAATATCTCTTTTATTTCTTGTATATCTTCATTTATCTTTTATCTTCGGCATTCTTCGGCATTTTCAATTTTGCCGGCTGCCTCGTCAGTCTTTTTCGGTCTTTGTTCAGTCCTTGAGCAATCGTTGTTCAGTCCTTGTGCAGTCGTTGTTCAGTCCTTGTGCAGCCTTTGATCAGCCTTTGATCAGTCCCTAATCTTGCTCAGGATTTCCTCCTCCGTGTAGACCTTCCCTGACTTGCTGGTAAAGAACCCGTCCGTAGTCTGCCTCTTCGGCTCTAGTGGGATTAGCTTTTCGATGACTACCGGGCTGGCAACGCCGCCGGCTCTTCCCGGAGGCAGCTCTTCAAATGCCGCATCTGCCGCATCTTTCAGAATATCAAGCTCCACCCCGCGCATCGCTTCCCCGCCATCTCGGGTTTCTTCGCCTCCGGTCTTCTCGCCTCGGGTCTGACCGCTCCGAACCTCCGCGAGGAGGTTTGCATCTGCTGCGTCTGCTGCGGATGCCGCAGCTTCGGTACTTTCGCTTTCGAGCTTTTGGATGAAGCCCTGTCTAAGCTGCGCAACATTTACCTCGGCCCTCTCAATATTGAGATTGAGAAGCTTTTCATCCTGCGAGGTGCTCTGCGAGCTCCTTCGTTTCTTGCGGGATGCCACCAGGCTGATGATGGCAAGCAGAAGTGCCAGCGCATTGGTGCATATCAAAATAATTATGTAATTTTCAATGCAAAATTCCTTGACTATCGAAAAAATCTCTTTTGTTTCCGCTAACATATTCCTGCTCTTTTCCGCTACGTTTATATGAGTATATAGCTCTCTATATTATATACTAAACCGATCCTGATTGCAAACATAAAAAGGGCTGTTTGCGCCCCTCCCCGGCAAATATTTTGCAGCTTCTGCGCCATTCGCCAAAAATATTTTTTCATTTTTTACGAAAAAGGCATTTTTTCATATTGACAAACCCCCTCCAAAATGCTATTATATCAAATGTGCCAATCATCCGGCATCATACGGTCAACTAAATATGGATCATTAGCTCAGCTGGCAGAGCACCTGACTCTTAATCAGGGTGTCCAGGGTTCGAGCCCCTGATGATCCACCAAAAGAAACATCCCTATCACTGATAGGGATGTTTCTTTTCATGCTCGTAAAGGGGCTCGAACCCGAGAGGGCGCACGCGTAAGCGAGAATGTCCGGTGGACATTCGAGTAGCGGGCGGTCCGAAGGCGACCGAGCGGGGAGCCGAGGAGGCAGCCTGCAAGCACAGCGCCGCAGGCGGTCAAGCCCCTGATGACCCTTCTTTTGCTCCTTTCCGCAAGCAGGCTCGAACCCGAGAGGGCGCCATTATATTTTGTTGTCTCGCGGGGGAAATCGTGATAGAATAGGAAGCAAATAAGTTTTCATTCGGAGGTGGACGCTATGCTAAATATAAGAAACGCGACTATCGCGGATTTTGAGCGCATTATGGAAATTTATGGCTATGCACAGGACTATATGATACGAACCGGAAATCCCACACAATGGGGGCATTTTTACCCTGAGCCGGCGTTGGTTCAATCCGATATCCGGCAGAATGTCTGCAAGGTCATATATGATGAGAAGGGAATACACGGGGTGTTCGCCCTGTTTGAAGAGGCAGACCCAACATACGCGCATATCGAAAGCGGCGCTTGGCTCAACGATGAGCCTTATGTGACAATTCACCGGCTTGCCGGGGACGGCATGGTGCATGGCTTGTTTCAATGTGCCGCAGGTTACTGCAAAAATCTTTACCGCAACATTCGGGTGGATACCCATGCGGATAATCAGACAATGCAAAGGCTCATTGAAAAGAACGGCTTTTCAAAATGCGGTATCATCTATGTAAAAGACGGTTCTCCGCGAATTGCCTACCAGTGGGCGGCAACGGTTCTCTTTGTCAATGCCTGTGTGCGCAAAGAGTCCCGAACGAAAAGGCTGGCGGACTATCTTTTGTCTAAACTAAGTTGCAAGGTGAAAGAAGTGCGGCTTGAAAGCATTGATTTTCCAAGGGTAGATGAGAACTTCCTCACAGAGCGGGGCAGGCTTCTGCAAGGCGAAAATTTTGGCGCTCCCATGTTCACTTTGGCCCGCGAATTTGCCGCCGCAGATACCATCGTAATCGCCGCGCCTTTCTGGGATTTATCTTTTCCCGCAGCCCTGAAACAGTATTTTGAACAGATTACCGTCCTGGGAGTCACCTTTCGATACAGCGCTGAGGGCGCGCCAATAGGGCTTTGCAAGGCGAAGAATCTCTATTATGTAACCACTGCCGGCGGCCCGATCCCTTCCGATGCTTACGGCTTCGGTTATGTTCAAGGCTTGGCGCAAGGCTTCTACGGCATACCCGATGTGAAGTGCATCAAAGCCGAGGGGCTTGACATTGTAGGCGCAGATGTGGAAAAAATCCTGTCGAAGGCCAAGGCTGCCATCGACGAAACCGCGTATGGATAGCCGTTGCCACGGTTTCGCCGGAATTTTGTTGCAATTAGCTGAATTTCAAAAACGCCGGAGTATATTTCCGGCGTTTTATTTTTGCGATATTTATTTGCTGCGCCCGGGTTCTTGGGGCAGACCCCTTATTTTAGGAACATTTTTATCAGCTTTGCGGTTTTGGTGCTGTAAGGCTGGTATCTGATCGGCAGGTCGATCCAGTTGTATGTCCTAAGCACGCCCTTTGCATGGGAGAAAGTCTCGAAGCTCTTTTTTCCGTGGTAGGCGCCCATTCCGCTGTTTCCCACCCCTCCGAAAGGCAGATTCGGATTGGAAATGTGCATGATGGTATCGTTTATACAGCCGCCTCCGAAGCTCACCCGCTGCATAAAGTATCTCGCCGTCTTCTTGTTATCCGTGAAGATATACAGCGCCAGCGGTTTTTCGCCCTGCTTGATGAAAGCTTCCGCCTCCTTCATGCTGTCCACGGTTATAACCGGAAGCAGCGGCCCGAAGATTTCCTCCTGCATCACGGCATCCTTTCGGGTTACCCCGTCCATCACCGTAGGCTCGATTTTGAGGCTCGCCGGGTCTGCTTTGCCGCCGAAAACGACCTTTTCGGGGTCTATGAGCCCCAGTATTCTGTTAAAATGCTTTTCGTTTATGATCTTGCCGTAATCCCTTGCGCTGAGCGGGGTTTCGGAATACATGACTGCAATCTGCTTGTAAAGTTCCTTGAGGAATTTTTCCTTTATATCCCGATGAATCAGAAGGTAGTCCGGTGCCACGCAGGTCTGCCCGCAGTTAAGATATTTCCCGAAGGCGATTCTGCGAGCCGCCCGCTTTATGTTGCAGTTTTTGTCCACGATGCAAGGGCTCTTGCCACCAAGCTCCAGCGTAACCGGAGTAAGGTATCGAGAAGCCTTTTCCATAACCTGCTTGCCGACGGTAACGCCGCCAGTAAAGAATATATAATCGAAGCGTTCATCAAGGAGCGCCTGATTCTCGGCTCTGCCGCCCTCGATGACCGCAACATATTCCGGCTGAAATACCTCGCTTATCAGCTCTTTGATGACCGCCGAGGTCGCCGGCGAATAGGCCGATGGCTTCAGCACCGCGCAGTTCCCCGCGGCAATGGCTCCCGCAAGAGGCTGAATGCACAGCAGGAATGGGTAATTCCAAGGTGACATGATGAGAACGCAGCCGTAAGGCTCGTTAATTATTGTGCTCTTCGCGTGGAAAGTCACAAGGGGCGATGGTTTTTTCTTCGGTGCGGCGAGCCTTTCCACATGAGAAATCATGTAGGAAATTTCTTCGAGGGCAAGGCCGATTTCGCACATATATCCCTCTTGCTCAGATTTCCCGAGGTCCGCATAAAGCGCCTCCGAGATTTTTTTCTCGTATTTTACCACAGCCTGGCGGAGCTTCTTAAGCATTTCTTTCCTATATTTAATATCAAAAGTCTTTCCGCTTGCAAAAAACTCTCTCTGCTGGCTCACAATCTCATTTATATTCATTCCTTCATCTCCCTTTCGTGCGCCTCCTCATGCGCTCCTTCGCGCGCCCTTTCGCACTCTTTTACTTCTTATTTTTATTGTAGCACAAATCCCGCAAAAGTACACCGCAAATTTTCTGCCAAAATCCTCCCTCTTTCCCTTGACAAGCCCCGGATTATGGAGTAATATGTTGCTATGTTTCATCGAGTTAAAGCGTTAACTCGTTAAAGAATAAATAAAAATGGAGGAAAGAAAATTATGAAACTCAAAAAACTTACCGTATCTTTACTAATCCTTGTACTTTGCATGAGCGCCGTGGTTCTCACGGGCTGCGGTGATTCCGCAAGTGAGGAGGCAGAAACAGAAAAAGAAACCATCGTAGTGGGTCTTGATGACACATTTGCACCTATGGGCTTTAGAGATGATCAGGGCGAGCTTGTGGGCTTTGACATCGATCTTGCCAATGCGGTTGGCGAAGAAATGGGCGTAACCGTTGAATTTAAGCCGATCGACTGGAACGCAAAGGAAACCGAGCTCAAGGCCGGAACCATCGACTGCGTATGGAACGGAATGTCCATCACCCCTGAAAGACAGGAAAACATGGCGCTTTCAAACAAATATCTCAACAACAAGATCGTCATCATGGCAAAGGCTGATGCAGACTTCGACGTAACAAGCGCGGAGGACCTTGCGGATCTGAAGATCGGAACTCAGGCCGACTCCTCGGCACTCGAGATGCTCATGGCAAACGAAGCTTACGACAGCTTCAAGGACAATATTGACGAATACAAGACCTACGACATCGCCATCATGGACCTGAAGGCAGGCAGAATCGATGTTGTCGTGGTTGACCAGGTTCTGGGCGAATACATGAACAACAACCTCGGCGGCGAAATGAAGGAATGCTCCTATTCCCTCGGTGACGACTACTATGTAATCGGTTTTGCCAAGGAAAACACGGAGCTTCGCGACAAGGTTAACGATGCCATCCAGGCGCTTATCGACGGTGGCAAAGCAGCTGAAATCAGTGAATCCTGGTTCGGCAAGGACATCGTTGTTTTCGAGCCACTTGACTAGTCCGATCACAAAGGGTGAATAAAAAATGACTGAATATTTAATGCAATTTGTGCCGTTTATGCTAAAATCCACCGGTATGGTGATCAAGATTTTTGCACTGACGCTTGTGCTTTCCCTGCCGCTGGGTCTTCCGGTGGCACTGGGAAGCAACAGCAAGATCAAACCGATCTCCTGGCTGTGCAAGGCCTATGTCTTCGTATTCAGAGGCACGCCGCTGATGCTACAGCTTTGGTTCTTCTATTTCTTTTTCCCATTCGTGTTCGATGTGCAGATAAGCGCTTTTGCCTCGGTAATCGTGGCATTTGTGCTGAACTACGGCGCGTATTTTGCGGAAATCTATAGGGGCGGAATCAACAGCGTGGACAGCGGACAGCACGAGGCGGCATTTGCCCTCGGGCTTAGCAAGCGGCAGACCATGCTCGACATTATCCTGCCTCAGACCATGAAAGCGGCGCTTCCGCCTATCGTAAACGAGGCGATCACGCTGGTAAAGGACACGGCGCTGGCTTCGGTACTCCCGATCATCGAGCTGATGAAGGCCACCAACAGCTGCGTAAACCGCCTGACGGACCTCTCGCCCTTTTTCTTCGCGGCGATCCTTTATCTGCTTATGACATTCGTACTGACCGTCATTGCAGGAAGGCTTGAAAAGCATTTCTCAAGATATGACAGGAAGGAGGAAAACTGATATGGAAAACGTTCTTGAAATGGAATACATACTCGAAATGAAGGACATCGTCAAGGATTTCGGGGACTTTCGCGCTGTGGATCATGTGAATTTTTCCATGCGAAAAGGCGAGATCGTTGCCATTATCGGTCCCTCCGGCTCCGGCAAAAGCACGCTGCTTCGCTGTATCAACGGTCTTGCGAAGCCCACCTCAGGCGAAGTAAAATTAGAGGGACATACGGGAATGGTATTTCAGCACTTCAACCTTTTTCCCCACATGACCTGCATGGAGAATATTACTTACGCGCCAATCAAGGTCAAAAAACAGGACAAAGCCGAGGCGAAAGCCCATGCCATGGAGCTTCTAAGGCTGGTCGGGCTGGAGACGAAGGCAGATGTTTACCCTGCAATGCTTTCCGGCGGACAGAAGCAGAGAGTTGCCATTGCAAGGGCTCTGGCCATGTATCCTGATCTGATGCTTTTCGATGAGGCCACCAGCGCACTGGACCCGGAAATCACCGGTGAAGTGCTCAACGTTATGAAAAAGCTTGCAGACGACCATACAACGATGATCGTAGTGACCCACGAAATGGGATTTGCGAAAGAGGTTGCCGACAGGGTGATATTTATGGACAAGGGTATCATCGTCGAGGAGGGGACCCCGGAGGAAATCTTCGGGAATCCTAAGAGCGAGCGGCTCCGGTCTTTCCTGGGGGCGATGCTTCGGGCATAGCAGGCACCGATGATAAACAAATTTTCCGGGGGATTTTCGGATTTTTCGGGATTTTCAACAAAAATAATAAAAAATTTTCGAAATATGTGTTGACATACAACAAAATCTATGGTATCATCCATTCATATTTGAAAATTGACTCTTGAGGAAAGGAGACCGCAAAATGACTAAGTTCGCAGGCAGAGTAAGCTTCATGATGATGATGGGAATGTGCATGTGCGGCATGTGCATGCTTTGCTATACAATTTTGTCAAATGCGCTTTCCATCAACAAGATGAAAATTTGTTTTCAATAAACTTGCGGAATTTCTCGGAGAGCTCATTTGAATGAGCTCTCTTTTTTATTCCAAACCAAAAAACATTAACAAAACCACGGAGGTAACCAAAATGAAAAAAGTTTTATCCACAGTATTAGCACTGACATTAGTCTTTGCCCTTGCAATTGCATTCACAGGCTGCGGCGGCGGCAGCAGCGACGAAGCCGTTGAGATTGCGATTCCGAACGACACCACAAACGAAGCGAGAGCGCTCCTGCTTCTCCAGGAACAGGGCATCATCACACTGGCTGAGGACGCAGGCATCACTGCAACCATCAAGGACATCGTTGACAATCCGAAGAACATCACCTTCCAAGAGGTTGAAGCGGCTCAGCTTCCTACCGTTCTTCAGGACGTTGACTACGCAGTAATCAACTCCAACTACGCTCTGGATGCGGACCTGAATCCGGTAGAGGATGCTCTTGCAATCGAAGGCTCCTCTTCTGCATACAGCAACATCCTCGCAGTTAAGAGCGGAAACGAAAACACAGACAAGATCAAAGCTCTCAAGGCTGCTCTCGAAAGCCAGCAGGTTGCAGACTTCATTACTTCCGAATATGCAGGGGCAGTTGTAAGCACCGTTGACAATCCGGGAGACGGATATGACGAAACAGTTGATTACGACGCACTGGCAGGAACTACAATTTCCGTTGCAGCTTCCCCTACACCACACGCTGAGATCCTTGCAGTAGCAAAAGAAATCCTTGCAGCAAAGGACATCACCCTCGACGTCATCGAATTCACCGACTATGTTCAGCCGAACAATGTTGTAGACAGCGGCGATGTTGACGCAAACTACTTCCAGCACCTGCCATACCTCGAAGACTTCAACGCACAGAACGGCACAGAGGTTGTTTCCGTAGCTGCGATCCACGTTGAACCGATGGGCCTTTACGGCGGCAAGCAAACTACGATTGACGCACTTAAATAATCATACGGGAGCCTGACAAAATGATAGAAATAAAAAATCTTTCTAAGACATTCACAGGGACAGGCGATACCGTAGAAGCACTCAAAAATATCTCCATCACAATTGCTGATGGGGATATTTATGGCATTATCGGTATGAGCGGCGCGGGCAAAAGCACCCTTGTGCGATGTATCAATATGCTGGAACGCCCCACCGAGGGCAGCGTTCTGATTGACGGCTGCGACCTTGGGACCCTTTCCGAGGCGGAGCTTCGAAAGGTTCGCAGAAATGTTACTATGATATTCCAAAGCTTCAATCTTCTTGCCCAGCGTACCTGCATCAAGAATATTTGCTTCCCTCTGGAGCTTGCGGGAGTTGCCAAGGCGGACGCCAGGAAGCGCGCTATGGAGCTGCTGGAACTGGTTGGCCTTCCGGATAAGGCGGACGCCTATCCTGCTCAGCTTTCCGGCGGTCAGCAGCAGCGAATCGCTATCGCAAGAGCCTTGGCAACAGACCCGAAGATTCTGCTCTGCGACGAGGCCACAAGCGCCCTTGACCCGAATACCACCCATTCCGTGCTTTCCCTCATAAAGGATATCAACAAGAAGCTGGGGATCACGGTTATCATCATCACTCACCAGATGAGCGTCGTGGAAGAGGTCTGCAACAAGGTTGCCATTCTCGACCACGGCGAGGTTGTGGAAAAAGGCGCGGTTTCCGAGGTTTTCAGCAAGCCGAAATCCCAAGCCGCAAGGAAACTGGTTTTCCCGGAGGGAATCACAGAAACCCTGCCGCCAAACGACGGCGAACACCGCATCCGTATCGTTTTCAACGGCGAGGACGCTACGAATACCCCGCTGATCGCAAGGCTTGCCATGGATAAGAATATCGCAGCGAATATTCTCTCTGCCAACACGAAGACCATCGAAGGCCGGGCTTATGGCAATATGCTTCTGGGGATTTCCGGAAGCGAAGATACAGTAAAAGAAGCGATTTCCTATCTTGGGGAAATCAGCAATGTAATCATCGAGGAGGTGGATGAAGATGTTAGATAGCATACTTGCTTCCGAAAGCGTGCAGGAAGCCCTCAGCATACTCCAGAGCGAATTTCCTCTGGCAATTTGGGAAACCTTCTACGTAACGGTTTTATCCACGCTGTTCGCATCAATCATCGGACTCCCTCTGGGGGTTTTGGTAACGGTGGGCGGCAAGGACGGAATTTTGCCTCTGCCCAAGTGGCTCATGGCAGTTTTGGACGTTTTCATCAACCTGTTGCGTTCGGTTCCTTTCCTGATTTTGATGATTATGGTAATTCCTCTGACAAGGCTGATTGTGGGGACTCCGGTAGGCACCGTTGCCTCCATTGTGCCCCTTACCATTGCGGCCTTTCCGTTCATCGCAAGGCTTGTGGAAAGCAGCCTGCGGGAAGTAAGCCCGAATATCATCGAGGCGGCTCAAAGCATGGGAGCAACTCCCCTTCAAATAATCGTAAAGGTTTTGATTCCGGAAAGCGTTCCGTCACTTATTTCTAACGCAACTATTGCAATTACCACCGTTTTGGGGTATTCTGCTATGAGTGGAAT
>CAVGEP010000014.1:0-18316 GCA_963628105.1 Alistipes communis | reverse complement strand
CTGCCGACCCATCCGGTATAACAATCAGGTATTTCATTACTTGTTCTCCTCTTCAAATTTTTTCATGAAATCAACGAGTTTGCGCACGCCTTCCTCAGGCATTGCATTGTAAATGCTCGCTCTCATGCCTCCGATGGAGCGATGTCCTGCAAGATTTACCATTCCGTCTTCCTTTGCGGCGGCAATGAATTTCTTGTCAAGCTCCGGATCTCCCGTCACGAAAACCACATTCATCAGGGAGCGGTCCTCCCTGGCTACCGGGCAGCTAAAAAGCTTGCTTGAATCGATATAATCGTAAAGGATTTTCGCCTTTGCGATATTTCTCCTCTCCATTTCGGCCACGCCGCCTATGGATTTGAGATATTTGAATACCTCGCCCGCAACATAAATGGAGAAGCATGGCGGAGTATTGTACATGGAGCCGTTGTCAGCATGAATCTTGTAATCAAGATATGTCGGAACCTCATCACCTGCAAATCCTATAAGATCCTCTCTTACGATAACGATTGCCACGCCCGCAGGGCCTACATTTTTCTGGGCGCCCGCCCAAATCATGCCGAATTTCGTCACGTCAACCTCTTCGGACATGATATTCGATGACATATCCGCAATCAGCGGCACATCTGCCGTATCCGGCACATAGTTATATTTCGTTCCATATATAGTATTGTTCGTAGTGATGTAAACATAGTCTGCGTCCTGTCTCACATCGTCCTTTGTAATCTTCGGAACCCAGGTGAACTTGTCGTCCTCGGAGGAGGCGATAACCCGGATATCTCCATATTTGCAGGCTTCTTTGTATGCTTTTTTTGCCCAGGTTCCCGTAATCACATAGTCGGCCTTTTTTGAGTTGCGAAGAAGGTTCAGCGGCACCATAGCGAACTGGAGCGTGCCACCGCCCTGGATGAAGAGGACTTTGTAATTATCCGGAATGTGCATAAGCTCTCTGAGATTTGCCTCTGCGTCATCTATAATCTTTTGAAATTCCTTGGATCTGTGGCTCATTTCCATAACGGACTGGCCGCAGCCCTCGTAGTTCAACAAATCTTTCTGTACTTTTTCAAGCACCTCAACCGGCAGCATCGAAGGACCTGCCGAAAAGTTGTATACTCTATCGTTATTGCTCATTTTGTCCCTCCCTAATTTTGTGCTATATACGAGTAGTATACCACTTTACGCGGCGTTCGTAAAGTGATATACTATCTCCGGGAGGTAAATATTTATGTATAAAATTTCAACTTTAAATAAAATTTCGCCCGTCGGACTTAAGGAGCTGACAGAGGCATATATTATCACAGAAAATCAATCTGAGGCTGACGGTATTCTCGTCAGAAGCGCGGACCTGCACGAAACCGAGTTTGGCGAAAGGCTCAAGGCCATCGCAAGAGCCGGCGCCGGTGTAAATAACATTCCGCTCGACAAATGCGCAGAGAAAGGAATCGTTGTATTTAACACGCCGGGTGCCAACGCGAATGCGGTAAAAGAGCTGGTTATCTGCGGTCTTTTTCTTGCCGCAAGGAATGTTCCGAGCGCCCTGAAATGGGCTTCGGAACTTACCGATGATGTAAGCAAGGCCGTAGAAAAGGGCAAGTCCCGGTTTGCGGGGCGCGAAATTGCAGGCAAGAGCCTCGGCATAATCGGCCTCGGTGCAATCGGTCGCAAGGTTGCGGCATCCGCAGCGGCGCTGGGCATGGAGGTTATGGGATACGATCCATTTGTTTCGGAATGCGAAGGCATCAGAGTATATGCGAGTCTTGATGAAATGCTTCCTCAATGCGACTATGTTACACTCCACCTTCCGGCAAACGATTCCACGAAGGGCATGATGAACGCGAAGCTATTTGCGGCCATGAAGGACGGCGCGATTTTGCTGAACTTTGCAAGAGACAAGCTTGTAAAAGAGCCTGACCTTATCGCAGCTCTGGCATCCGGCAAGGTATCAAAATATGTTACGGACTTTCCTAACGACAATATGGTAGGAGTCGAAAATGTAATTCTCCTGCCTCACCTTGGGGCCTCCACGGCCGAAGCCGAGGATAACTGCGCGGTTATGGCGGTCAACGAAATCCGAAATTACTTCGAAAACGGAAATATTATAAACTCCGTAAATTTCCCGAAGCTTGACATGGGAAAGCTTAGCGAGTGCACAAGACTTGCGATTATGATTCGCGATGTTCAGGATCCCGCACTTGCGGTCATGGAGATGCTGTCAGATGCTAAGATCAAATATTCAAGGGTTATGGCAAGCCGCCGCGAGGATGGCATAGCATATGTCCTGGCAGAAATTGCGCATGATAATCTTCCGCCTATCCTGTTTAGGGGCGAAACCGGTTCAAAGGTCATAAGCTGCCGAGTAATAGAAGCCTAAGCGCAAAAAGCCGCAGGTTACAGGACAAGGGCGAAAATGAAAATACGAAAAAAGGAAGTGCCTGCTCTCGCAATGCACCTCCTTTTTTTTATTTTACCTCACGGCATATCGTCTCTACCGCCTCCGCAATCAGCGCCGAGGTGGATTTGTTACCTACTCCGACGATTATATTGTTGCACTTGTTTACAGGTAAAAGGATTTTCTTCGCGGGGCTTGCGCCGATGGCGGCAGCCATCGGCGGCGTAACCTCGCCAAGCAGTGAGTCGGCGATCACGATCCCTATCGGACCGACTATTATGTCCGCGCTGCGGGATGCAACCAGCACCGGATTCTCGCCGGTAGCACCATTATCAGCCCCCGCCTTCAGCATGCTCGCGGTGGCCAGCGTGTTCGTTCCGATTGCGGTTATCTCCGCATTCGGAATCATCTTACGCACGGCCTCGACCATCTGCTTGCCGAGCATCCCGCCCTGGCCATCTATGACCACGATACTCAGTTCTTTCAATTCAGCTTCGTTTGCTGCGATTCTTTTTCCTTCCATAACTGTCTGTCCTTTTCTATATTTCCTTTGACGACGGCGATTTTTTTGCTGTATTTTTCCACTCTTTCATTGTCACCTATCGCATTATATAGGTTGACCAGGCTCTCCATGCACTCTATGTTGCTCGGTGAATACTTCAGAGCCTCCTTATAGCAATCGATGGCCTTCTCCATCTCCCTGAGCTCTCCATAAGCGGTCCCCAGATAGAACCACAGAGGCCACCACGAGGCAAATTCGCCTTCTCGATACTTCTCCAGTATCTCAATTCCCTCTTCGTACCTTCCGGAAATGACAAAATTATATCCCTTTTCTATCTCCACCGGTTTTTTGAGGCATGCAAGCCTTCCTTCGATTTCTTCGAGGAGCTCTTTCTTGTCATTGGAGTCTGGCATATCTGCAAGAAGCTTCGTATACTCCTCCCAGGTCAGTTTCGCCTTGATATACAGGCCCATGTTCAGGTATGCATATCCGAGAAAATAATAGGCATCCGCAAGCCTTGGGTTCTTTAGGGTTGCAACCTCGAAAGCTTCGAGAGCCTCCGCCTTGAATCTTGCTATGAGCTGCTCGCTTTCCTCCGTCGGCTCGCCCCCTGAGGCCGCCTCATATATATCCTTGCAGCTGCGTCCGTAGCAATAATATGCATTCGCATCATCCGGCTCGAGCATCATCGCCGCCCGGAACAAGGTGCAGGCATATACATGGGAGCCATTTGCCGCACTCTCTACGCCCTCGGCGATTAGCGCGTCCGCAAATCTCACCTCAAAGGTTCTTTTTATATAAGATATGTAATTTTCTTTGTACTTGAATTCTGGATCACATCCGATCACAAATGCCATGCATTTTGCGATGGTCAGCGTCGAAATCTTGCCAAGCTCGCTTTTGCGAAGCGGAACTGGCACACCGGTCAAGATGTCGGATATTCCGGCCTTTTCGAGGTATGCATCCGACAGTTCATCAAAAACTACCTCGGAAAGCTGCACCTTCAGATATTGCCCGATCCTGTCTTTTTCTTGTGTATTCATTTTTTGATATTCCAACCCTTTCGTAAAAATCTCTTAAAATTCTCCGGATTCATATTCTTTTCGGCGTCCCGTGCAAGGCTTGCCCGCACTCTTTGCGAAAGATGTTCAGATCCTGTTTTGCTTTCGGCATAATCTGCGAAGGCATACAAAATTCTATACTGATCATCCTTCTTTCGATCTCTGTTTTGGTATCCCGACTCATAGTAGAAGTCCGCAAGCATCTCATAAAATGCAAACGGGCCTTTGTCAACCTCTTCGATCAGACAGGTGACAGCCTCCGAGAAGCCGCCGCGGTTATAGAATATATCCAGCATATTCTCAATCATCTTGAGCCTTGCAAGCTCTGCCGCGCTCATCCAGTCGGTCGAGATCACCTCGTAGGGCGCCCTGTTGCGGTGAACTATCCCGTATTTTATCTTCGCCTCGCTAAGCGGGGTCCCTGCAAGTACCTTGAGAAACCCAAGCTGCATCGCATCCGCTCCAAGCCCGTAGACCTTATCAAATGATCTTTGGAAGATCTCATAGCTCTCGTATGGAAGCCCTGCGATGAGGTCAACATGAGTATGAATATTTCTCGGTGCAATCAGCCTTTCCGTATTGTAGAGCACAGGATAGACATTTTCCTTGCGTCCTACAGCCATCAGCGTCATGGGATTTGTGGACTGAATTCCGATTTCCATCTGAAAAAGCCCCTTGCGAGCCGATGCGAGCAGTCTCAGCGTATTGTCGTCCAGGAGGTCTGCGCAGATCTCAAAGTGGAAGTTCGTAATTCCGTTGTCATTTTCGATCAAATATTTGAATATCTCATAGGCTCTATGCTTATCATAGTTAAATGTTCTGTCTATAAACTTGACCTGCATGACCTTTTTATAGAGGAAATATCCAAGGTCCGCCTTGACGCGCTCCATATCCAGGGAACGGACATTTTTTTCGGTAGCAGAAAGGCAATATGCACATCCGAACGGGCAGCCACGCGATGATTCGTAGTATACGACCTTGTCCTCTTCGCATTCCAACATCGAATATGGGAATGGGATCTTATTAAAATCCATCGGCTCGATGCGGGCATTGACAAATATCTTGCCATCCTGTCTATAGATCAGTCCGGGCACCGTATCGAATGGCCTATCCGCCTCCCGTATGACCTGCATGAACCGATAAAATGAATATTCTCCCTCTCCGCATATAATGAAATCTGCCCAAGGATTTTCTCTCATGAACTGCGAACCGCAGAAGCTGACCTCAGGACCGCCAAGAACGATGATTGTATCCGGCATCGCCTTTTTCAGATCGGATGCCAATGGTTTTATCTGCTCGATATTCCAAAGGTAGCAAGAAAAGCAAACCATATCATAGTTTGCTCTTACAAGTTCGATATAAATATAATTTGGGTCATTATTTATTGTAAATTCCCTCACATCCAGATCGCTATACTCCCCTGCCGTAACCGTATACAGGTACTTCAGTGCGAGGTTTGAATGGACATATTTTGAATTCAGTGTCGTTAATAATACTCTCATTTCGTCAAATCATAAGCTCTTATGCTACAGCATACGGAATCTTTCGTCCTTGAGAAGTCCCTTGTCCTCCATGCACCTCTTCAGGGAGGCGATCATTGCATCGTTATCCTCAGGCAAGTTTCCTCTGAGCGACACATAGTTGGAGGCGTGGTTGCTCCTAAATATGCACGGTTTTGTCGGCCTTGCATATTTGAGCATGAGGCAGGTCTCCGCGAGTACTTCCTCCGGTGTTAGGAACTTGAATTTGCCCTGTCTGTAATCGTCCAGCATCGGAGCTGGCGGTTCCAGCATGAGTGTGAGCAGGCCTACATAAGAGGCATTCATCTTGCTTATCATAAGTCCTGTCTGTACGGCATGCTCCTCCCAAAGCTCAGGTCCTGCAAGTCCGCTGATAAAGGTAACGGAAGCCTTGATTCCTACCGCTTCGATCCTGTTTACCGCCTCGATGAGTTCCTCGCATGTCTCACCTTTCTTTACCATATCCAGAACCTTTTGGCTGCCGGATTCGGCGCCTATATATATCATTTCCAGTCCATATTCCCTAAGCTCGCGAAGCTCATCGTCAGTCTTTCGCATGATGTCAGATGCGCGCCCGTATGTGGAAACCCTCTCGCATTCCGGAAAATGCTTCTGTATAAATTCCAAAATCGTAATCAGTTTGTGGTTAGCAAGGCAAAGGGCATCTCCGTCGCAAAGGAAAATTTTGTCCACTACGCGGTAATGGGCTCTGGCCCATTCGAGATCTTCCAAAACCTCCTCGATTTTTCTGACTTTGAACTGCTTCGCCTTGAACATATTGCAAAATGTGCATTTGTTGTGCGAGCATCCGATAGTAACTTGAAGGAGCAGGCTATATGCCTCGCTCGGCGGTCTGTAAATGTCTCCTACGTATCTCATCAGTTCTCCTCTCTGCTGTGCATGGATTGAGATCTTTTTACAATTATATTGTCCATATTCTCATATTGCAGGGATATTCTCTACATGCGCTCCGGCGCCTGCATTCCAAGCAGTGTCAGGCCGTTTTTGATTGCGGTCTTTGCTGCGATTACGAGTGCAAGTTTTGCGACCTTTTCGTCTTCGTTATCACAAAGGATGTGCTCATCGTGATAGAAGCGGTTAAAGCTCTGCGCAAGGTCTACGATATGTCTTGTTACGATCGACGGTTCGTACTTTTCGCCGGCTTCCACAACAACCTGCGGGAGCCTGTAGATCAGCTTTGCAAGCTCGTAGGCGCTCGGGCCTGTAATAAATTTCGGATCTATATTTGCAGCTTTAGCCTTTGCCGTGAGTTCCTCCCCGGCATTTCTTAGGATGCTTGCGGCTCTCGCATAAGTATATTGCACATATGGGCCGGTCTCGCCGTTGAAGTCAAGCACTTTTTTCCAGGAGAAAACATAGTCTTTGATTCTATTGTTGGAAAGTTCGTTGAATACAACCGCACCGATTCCTACCTGCTTTGCCGTTTCTTCGATATTGTCCGTAGCAACTCCCTTTTCGTTTATGATGTCGCGAGTCTCGTCGATGGCTCTGTTAAGGACATCCTCGAGGAAAACGACTCTGCCCTCACGCGTTGACATGGTTCCATCCTCAAGGCTCACAAGTCCGAAAGGTACATGAATGATGTCCTTCGCCCACTCGAATCCCATGAGCTCAAGAATTTTTTTGAGCTGCTGGAAGTGCAGGTTCTGCTGAGAGGCAACTACATAAATATTTTTATAAAAATCATAGGTATCTTTCCTGTATTTTGCGCAGGCAATGTCACGGGTTATATAAAGCGTGGAGCCGTCTGACTTCAGGATCGGTGCAGGCGTAAGCCCGTAAGGCTCAAGGTCAACTATCATCGCGCCCTTGGACTCCACGAGAAGATTCTTTTGTTTCAGGTCTTCCACGATTGCCGGCATCTTGTCCGAATAGAAGGATTCACCCGCATAGGAATCGTAGCTGATTCCCAGCATGTCATATACCCTCGTAAATTCTTTGAGGGACTCGTCTCTGAACCACTGCCAAAGCTCAACTTCTTCCTTTTCGCCGTGCTCGAGTCTTGCGAAGGTCGCCCTTGCCTCATCGTCAAGCTCCGGATGGCTCTCCGCCTCTACGTGGAATTTCGTATAATAGCTTAGGAGGGTCTTGATAGGTTCGTCAATTACATCCTGCTTGTTTCCCCAGTGACGGTATGCTACGATCATCTTGCCGAACTGGGTTCCGTAGTCGCCCAGGTGGTTGATACGAGTTACTTTGTATCCCATGGCATCGTAAATCTTATAGAGCGAGTTTCCGATAACCGTGCTTCTGATATGTCCGATATGGAAAGGTTTTGCGATATTCGGCGATGAATATTCTACGATGACAGGTTTTCCCTCTCCAACATTGGTCTTTCCGTAGTCGTCTTCCTTTTCCAGTACGTCGCAAATCACGTCTTTTACCAGTTCTTCCTTGGAAATAAACATATTTACGTAGGCATTTACCTGCTCGACCTTTTCGAACATTTCGTTTTCCGCAATCTGCTCTGCTATGTCCTTTGCGATAAGGGGAGGCGCCTTGCGGAGGGTCTTTGCAAGTTTGAAGCACGGGAATGCGTAATCTCCCATCTTCGAGTCCTGCGGCACTTCGATCATCTCGCTGATTTCCGAAAGTTCCAAATCGCTTACATGCTCTGCAATCAGCTTCGCAATCTCGTTCTTAAAATCTACCATTTTATATTCTCCTTTTCAGTTATTACATCTATTCCTCTGGCCTTCAGCATCGTTGCGAAAACTCCGTTTCCGTCTACTAATTTGCCGCTAAATGTTCCGTCATATATTTGGCCCGATCCGCAGGAGGGGCTGTTTGCCTTGAGAATTGCTCCCTCTATGGGCTGATTCTTAAGCTCTGCCATCTGCATACAGGTCTTAAAGGATATCTCCGCGCCCTTTAGGAAAGCCTCTGTTACATCATTTCCGTCTTTGTCGATGATTCTGCTTCCAACCTTTTCGGCAGGTGGCCTCGGTGACTTCAGCTTTCCCGCGCTTTCCGGGCAAACCACGATGTATTCGTGGGTCTTGCAGAACTCGATGACGCGGTCGCAGCGATTGTTACCTCCGTTATATTTACAATTATGCCCCAGGAGGCATCCGCTTATAATATACATTATAAATTCCTACTCTTTTTCTAGTCTTTCTCTACTCTTATTCTATTCTTATTCTATTCTTTCAGTTTGACGATTGTAACGCCGTCGCCGCCCTCATTGTAGGCGCCTTTTCGGTAGGAAGCCACTAATTTGTGGGATTTGAAGCTTCTTCGCAGCCCCTCTTTTAGCACTCCCGTACCGTTTCCGTGGATTACGGTAACCTCTTTGAGTCCCGCCATGTAGGCGTCGTCGATGTATTTGTCCACATTCATCAGGGCATCCTCAAGATTCTGCCCCTGAACATTGACGGACATGGATATGTTTTGCGCTTTGGTGCGATACATATTGGCATATCCGCGGTTTTTCGTCTTTTTCTTTTTTGTTCCGTCGTTTATGAGCATGAGATCTGCGATATTTACGCTTATCTTCATGATCCCCACCTTGACCGTCAGGTCTCCCTTGTCGTCAGGCAGGGTTAGGACTTCGCCGTTCTGGTCGAGAGTCAGCAGCTTCACCCGATCTCCTATCGCAAGTTCCTCAGGTCGCAGAGGGCTTGCATTGGTCTGTCTTGCAATGCCGTCCGCGTAGCGGTTCTCGCCTTCGCGAATTTTGCGCTTGCTTTTTTCGAGTCTTCTTGTGCGTTCACCCAGGCTTTGGACCTTCGAAAGCTCCTTCAGTTCTTTCTGGACCTCTGCGGCGGTCTGCTTTGCTTCCTTTATGATTGCTCTGGCTTCTTCCTTTGCTTCCTTGATCGCCTTGCTTTCGCGCTCTTCGAGCGCTTCCTGCCTTTCGTCGAGCTCCCGCTTTTGCCTCTCTATCTCTGCCAGAAGCCTTTCGGCCTCATCACGCTCATCGCGTGCCTTTTTCTTATCTTCTTCTATTGTAGAAAGCACATCCTCGAATTCAAGATCTCCTCTTTCGATGAGCTGATTCGCCCTGCGGATGATCTTCCCGGAAAGCCCCAGCTTCTTTGAAATTTCGAAGGCGTTTGATTTTCCCGGAACTCCTATGGAAAGCCGATAAGTTGGGCTTAGGGTCTCCACATCAAACTCCATTGAGGCATTTTCTACACCGTCCGTTGCGATGGCATATTTTTTTAGCTCGTTGTAGTGGGTGGTAGCAATGGTATGCGCCCCCTGCTCGGCAAGCTTTTCCAGAATAGCAATGGCAAGTGCCGCACCCTCGGTTGGGTCTGTACCTGCTCCCAGTTCATCAAGAAGCACGAGGCTCCCACTGCCCGCCTTCCCGACCAGATATACCGTATTCTTCATGTGGGAAGAAAATGTGCTCAGGCTCTGCTCGATGCTCTGTTCGTCCCCTATGTCCGCAAAGATGTTCTTATAAATCGGCATTGTGCTTGTGGATGCCGCAGGTATATGAAGTCCGCTCTGGGTCATCATCGCAAGCAGTCCGACCGTCTTTAGCGTTACCGTTTTGCCTCCGGTATTGGGTCCGGTTATCACCAGGGTATTGTAATTTTGGCCTATGGAAACATCTATGGGCACGACTTTTTTCGGATCGATCAAAGGATGCCTTGCTTGTTTTAGATCGAGGAACCCGCCGTCCTCTACCCTTGGCTCCTCGCCGTGCATTTTTACCGAGAGCTTACCCTTTGCGAATATCATATCAAGCTCTGTTAGGAGCTTTTGGTTGTTCATTAGCTCATGGAAATGCTCCGCTACTGCCGAAGAAAGCTCCGCCAGTATCCTCTCGATCTCAACCTTTTCTGCAAGCTCCAGCTCTCTGAGCTGGTTATTCAGGTTCACAACCGCCTGCGGCTCTACGAATATCGTGGCTCCGCTCGAAGACTGGTCGTGGATTATCCCGGGAACCTTCGCCCTGTGCTCTGCCTTGACAGGTACCACGTAGCGCCCGTCTCGCATGGTTACGATCGCGTCCTGAAGTACGGATTTGTTATCAGAAGAATTCAGGATTTGATTTAGCTTGCTCCTGATCGCCTCGTTCTGGCGGGCGATGCTCCTTCTGATATTTTTTAGTTCCGTAGAAGCGCTGTCTGCCATCTCGTCCTCAGAGAGAATGCACCTGTCTATTCTGTCCGCAAGAGCGGGAAAGGTGACCAAAAGATCGGACATACCTCTGATAACAGGTATGTTCTCAAGGTCGCTTTTCAGAAAGGTTACTACATTACCCGTAACCTTCATGTTGTATAGCACCTGCAAAAGCTGCCGCATGGTCAAGCTTCCACCTTTTCTCGCAAAATGGAGGGACCCCGCTATATCATAGATCTCCCCCAGAGGCAGCGCGCCCTTCTTTATGATGACGGATGCCGCCTCGCTGGTCTGCCTGAGCCCGTCCCTTATTACGTGCAGCTGCGTTTCCGGCAAGAGACGGGCCAGACCGTCCTTGGCCATCTGTGAACACGCCTGCTCCTTGAGCATCTCGATTATTTTGTTATACTCTAAAACCTTCAGTGCTTTTTTGTTCATCTATTCCTCTGCAGCTTTTCGAGTTCGTTTTTGAGCCGGACGTTTTCCATCTGCAGGTCAAAGTATGAGTTTTCGAACTCATTGGCCTTGTCCTCTAACTTACGGTATCTTTCTTCGCTCTGCTTTCTCTCTTCTGCGGATTTTGCGGCTTCTTCCTTGTACTGCATAAAGCTCTTTTTTGCCTCGTCCCACATTTTCATGTAATGCTTGGCCTCTTTTTCCATCTGGGTCACCTTTTCTTCTAATTCGCTGACCTTGGCCTGTGTCTCAAAGAACTCGTCGGCAATGTTAACAGCCGCAAGAACCGCAAGGCTCCCTTGCGGTCCGCCGCTAAAAAACTTCGCGATTTCGCGCATTTTTTCGTCGACATAAGCTGCTATTTCTATGATATTTTTTTCATCTCGCTCTCCGGATATGGTATAATCCTGTCCGTAAATTTTCACGCAGACTCTCTTGTCTTCCATTATTTTTCTCCCGATTACATTTCTCTCAGGTTGATATCAAGCTTTTCTTTCAATGCGTCAAGCACCTTTGCATGAGCAGCCTGCACATCTTCGTCCTTGAGCGTCTTGTCGCTATGTCTATAGGTGAGGTTGAATGCCACGCTCTTCTTGCCGGCGCCCACCTGCTCGCCTCTATATATGTCGAAGAGCTTGATGGATGTAAGTATCTCTGCGCCTGCTCCCCAAATTACTTTTTCGATTTCGCCCACGCTCATGGACTCGTCTACAACCAGTGCAATATCCCTGGTAATTGAAGGATACTTTGGCAGCGGCTTATACTGTTTTACGGTATTCGAAAGCTCTACCATGGTTCCGAAGAAAAGTTCCGCGCAGTATGCTCTGGTTCCTATGCCATATTTTTCGGCAACATCAGGATGTACCTCGCCCATGATTCCAAGCTCTACTTCTTCCTCTTCAGGGCCGTTCTCAAGCTGCGCGGTGTGACGTGCGATGATTCTTGCGCATCTTCCGGGATGATATATGCCATATTCGCTTTCGGGAACAAATTCAAGGTCTCTGATTCCGAGCTTGTAGAGAAGCTCCTCCACCACGCCCTTTAGCGTGAAGAAATCCTCATCCTTGCCATAGAAGCCGATGGCGATATTATCGCTTTCGAACGGAAGTCCAAGCTGATTTGCCATGAATGTGTTTCCAATCTCATAAGCTCTCATGCTTTCGCGATTTCTGGAATAATTTCTTCCCATTACCTCAAGCATTTGCGGTGTGAGAATGGTTCTCATGACCGAAGTGTCCTCTCCGAGCGGATTGAGAATCTTCACAAAATCTCTTTCCCACGAGTCCTCGGCAATTCCTACGCTGTCGATGCCCTTCGGGCTTACAAACGAATATGTTTGTATTTCGTTTGCTCCCATTGCGCACATGACATCTCGTGCCAGATCCTTTATATCCCTGTCATATGACTGACTCGCCTGGTTATTTCCCTTTGGAATCGTAACAGGAAGATTATCATATCCATAAAGTCTTGCGACTTCTTCGATGATATCCTCTTCTATCTCGATGTCCTGTCTTACGGTAGGGGCAGTCACATACATGTCGTCGCCTTCCCCCTCCACCTTCATTTCGAGGCTTTCGAGATAGCTTGTCATCTGCTCTCTCGAGATTTCTATGCCCAAAACATGATTGATTCTGCTGACTCTGGCATGAACGGTCTTTGCCTCCGCCCTTTCCGGATAAATGTCAACGCTTCCGCCTACAACCTTGCCTGCTCCGATGAGCTCGATCAGCTTGCAGACTCTGTCCGCTGCTGCTTCGCAGAGGTTAGGATCAATGCCTTTTTCGTATCTGCCGGAAGCCTCGGTTCTCAGGGTAAGGCGCTTCGAGGTGGTTCTGACGCTGTTCGCATCGAAGTTTGCCGATTCGATGACAATGGTCTTCGTGTCATCCGTGATTTCGGAGTTGAGTCCTCCCATAACGCCGGCAATAGCAACTGGCTTCGATGCATCATTTATCATGAGCATTCTGTCGTCCAGGGTTCTTTCGGTGCCGTCGAGGGTCACAAACTTTGCGCCATCCTGCGCCGTGTCTACGATGATCTTGTGTCCGTCGATGCTCTCGATGTTGAAAGCATGCATCGGCTGGCCATATTCGAGCATTACGAAGTTTGTGATGTCTACGATATTATTTATCGGCCTCATTCCTGCATGAATCAGTCTTCTCTGCAGCCACCAAGGTGAATCTTCGATCTTTACATCAGTTACTATTCTGGCAACATATCTTTTGCAAAGCGGTGATTTTACTTCTACATCGATATAATCCGCTGCGTTTGCCTCTTCTGCGGTGCAGGCTGTCTTAGGATAAGTCAGCTTCGTTCCGAATGTAGCCGCAGCCTCTCTTGCCATTCCTATCATCGAAAGGCAGTCCGGTCTATTCGGTGTGATTTCGAAGTCTACTATCGCATCGCCGAGCTTGAGAGCCTCTGCAAAATCCGCTCCGAGCGGATATTCGTCGCCCAAAATCCATATTCCGTCTCTCTGATTTACCGGGATAACCTTGTCCTCGAAGCCGAGTTCTCCGAAGGAACAAAGCATTCCCTCGGAAAGGACGCCTCTGAGCTTGCCGCCGGTTATAGTCGTGCCGCCCTCCTGTTTAGGCTGCCCGTGAATGGGTCCCGGGATCTTGCTGCCGTCAAGTGCAACCGGAACCAAAGCGCCTTCGAAGACATTCGGCGCACCCGTTACGATCTGCAGCGGTTTTTCTTTTCCGATGTCAACCCGGCAAATGACAAGCTTGTCCGCATCCGGGTGCTTTTCTATCTTTGTGATCCTGCCAACCACTACACCATGGATGTCTTCCCCCGCAAATTCGAGGGTTTCCAAATTCGAGCCCGACATTATCATTCTGTCGCAGAATTCTTCGGGGCTGACATTTACATCTGTATAATCTTTTAACCATTCCAATGATACTATCATTTCTACCTGCTACCTCCTAATTATTTGAACTGCTCAATGAATCTCATGTCGTTTTCGTAGAGAAGTCTGATGTCGTCGATGCCATATTTTAGCATCGCGATTCTCTCAACGCCCACGCCGAATGCGAAGCCGGTATATTTCTCAGTATCAACTCCGCCTACCTTGAGTACGTTAGGATGTACCATTCCGCAGCCTAAGATTTCGATCCAGCCGCTTCCCTTGCAGACTCTGCAGCCCCTGCCGCCGCACTTGAAACAGGAAACGTCCATCTCTGCCGATGGTTCTGTGAACGGAAAATGATGAGGTCTGAACTTCGTTCTGACCTCAGAGCCGAACATCTGCTTGGCGAAGCTATCCAGCACACCTTTGAGGTCCGCCATGGTGATTCCCTCGTCTACAACAAGTCCTTCTACCTGATGGAACATCGGCGAATGGGTTGCGTCCGGTGTGTCGCAACGGAAGCATCTTCCCGGTGCGAATACGCGAATCGGCGGCTTCTGGCTGAGCAAAGTTCTTACCTGTACCGGTGAAGTCTGCGTTCTAAGCAGAACCTCATCGCTTATATAAAATGTATCTGTCCAGTCTCTTGCCGGATGGTTCGGACCTGCGTTCAGCGCATCGAAGTTGTTGAATACCGTTTCAACCTCCGGTCCTTCGGAAAGCGAGAAACCCATCGACTTGAATACCCTCGAAACTTCTTCGATGGTAATCGTAATCGGATGCTTCGTTCCCATGTCGCGCACCTTGCCCGGCTCGGTTACATCTATCTTTTCTGCCTTGAATTTGGCTTCCTTTGCCTTATTTTTGAGCTGCTCAAAGGAATTTTCCAGCATTTTTTCGATTTCGGAGCGGACCTGGTTGGCCGCCATGCCAAATTCCTTTCTTTCTTCTGGGTCCATCTTGCCCATGGACTTGAGCATTTCCGTGAGCTGGCCCTTCTTGCCGAGAACCTTGATTCTTACATCCTCAGCGTCCTGCAATGTTTCGATTGCCTTGAGTTTCTCTCTGGAATTTTCAAGGATTTTTTCGAGTCTTGCCTTTCTTTCTTCCATCTTTTCTAAAATTATATCCTGCATATTTCTAACCTTTCCTGCCTCGCACCGCCTCGTACATCAATATCCCCGCCGCTACCGACGCGTTCAGGGATTCGATATTGCCGTGCATAGGTATTTTTATTTTTGAGTCTGAGCTTTCGATGATCTCCCGGCAAATACCATTTCCCTCATTTCCTATCACGAGGGCGATGTTGTCTGTAAGATCTTCGTCGAAATAGCACCGCTGCGTATCAAAGCAGGTTGCCACGAGTTTCTTGCCGGCTGCCCTGGTAAATTCCACAAGCTCTGAATTGGAGTCCATGAAAACAACCGGCATTCTAAAGAGTGAACCGGTCGCCGCCCTTACCGTCTTCGGCGAAAAGATATCAGCCGTACCCTTCATTACTATCGCAAGCCTGTATCCTGCCGCATCCGCCGTTCGCAAGATCGTCCCGATATTCCCGGGATCCTGCAGCCTGTCCAGCACCACGAAATTCCCCGGTGCACATGTGAATTCCTCCTTGTGCCTTTCCGGCTTTGTTACTATCGCGATTATACCCTGGCTGGTCTGGGTCTGCGAAAGTCCGTCAAAGAGTCTTTCGTCAAGCTCGAAGGCTATGTCAGAAAGCTCCTCCGGGATCTTTGGATATCCGCGCCGCATGAGCACCGTCTCTATGTCGGCTCCCGTCTTGGCTGCTTCCTCTATGAGGTTTTCACCCTCGATCAGATATTTCCCCAGCCTGTCTCTATGCTTCTTTTGCGAAAGCTGCCCGCAGAGTTTGTATATTCTGTTGTCCTTTGATATTATCTGCCTCATCGCAAGTCCTTCGCTTTAACAAAAGCCGGTTTGCACCGGCTCATTTTTCTAAAGGAATGATGGAATCTCGAATCTTGAGGTTCCCTTTTCTTCTCCTTCTTGTTTGAGGATATCCTGCAGGGTTACCTCCCTGCCCTCGATGCCCTCGACGCTTCCGAAGATGTCGCCGGAGGATACGGGAGCCGCACTCAGGCCAAGCGACTTATCTCCTGCCGGATTTCGGTTCGCATCAACGGGTTCGGAATGTTTCGTAGGGAATTCCAGGCCCTCTGCAAATCCCGTTGCGATAACGGTGATTGCGACTTCGTCCTTCATATCCTCGTTAACTGCAGCGCCGAAGATGAGTATGCAGTCGCTGTCTGCCTGTTCCTCCACAAGGCTTGCGATTTCGCTGACCTCGAGCATTCCCAGATCGTATCCGCCCGCCACATACAGCAAGATCGCCTTGGCGCCGTCGATGGTAGTCTCAAGAAGCGGGCTTTCGATTGCTGCCTTGACCGCATCCTGAGCTCTGTTTTCGCCTGTTCCGTGGCCCACGCCCATGTGCGCGATGCCTCTGTCTGTCATGACAGACTTTACATCCGCGAAGTCTACGTTGATGAGTGCATAATCCGAGATCAAATCCGAGATGCCCTGAACGCCCTGTCTAAGTACGTCGTCGGCCATCTGGAAGGCCTGTACCATCGTAGTATTTTTCTGGCTGTTATCTATGAGTTTGTCGTTCGGAACGATTACAAGTGAGTCAACATATTTTCTGAGGAAGTTTATCCCCAGCTCCGCTTGTTTTCGCCTCTTTGCTCCCTCAAAGGTAAATGGTTTTGTGACAACACCTACCGTGAGGATTCCCATATCTTTCGCAGCCTTTGCGATTATAGGGGCTGCTCCCGTTCCGGTGCCGCCGCCCATTCCTGCTGTTATAAATACCATATCCGCACCGTCAAGGTGTGATGTGATTTCGTCGAGGGTCTCCTCGGCGGCCCTCTGGCCAATCTCAGGATTTGCTCCTGCGCCAAGCCCTCTGGTAAGTTTTTCGCCTATTTGAATTTTTGTCTGCGCAAGGCATCTGTTCAGTGCCTGTCTATCCGTATTAACCGCGATGAAATCTACGCCCTTAAGTTCGGCCTCTACCATACGGTTTACTGCGTTGCAGCCGCCGCCGCCGACACCGATGACCTTGATCACCGCTGATTTTTCTACATTTGTTTCGAATTGCAACATCGTGCTTTGTACCTCCCCAAAGAATCCCAATTATACTTATTATTTTATCACAAAACTTTTTATATTGCACTCTTTTTCATAAGTTTTTACTTGATTTTTTTGCAAAAATCAATCTATTTTCGGCGTAAATGATATATTGTTGTCGCCGCTTACCTTTATCGTGCCTCTTTCTATCTCTCTATCGAAGAGTTCCTCCGTGACAACCTGGATTTTTCCGTCCTTTAGGGCCTCTGTGATGTCCTCCGCGCTTCCGCTGCATACCAGATTGTCCAGGATATATGCGCTCGCCAAAGTCTTTGTGATATTGAGGCTCTTGAAGTACATGCCATTTTGGTCCATCGCATTCAGGATCTCCAGAGCCTGGCGAAAGAGCACGCCTTCCTCGACTTCTATCTTAGCTCCGACTTCGAGCTTGCTTATGGTCATTCCACGGATAATCGTAACCTTCGGATCGACCTCGGTCTTTCTCAGGACCGTCCCCTCTCCGTCGATGACGACGAACCTCTCGCCGTAGACTATCGCTCCTATCTGCTTACGCTCCGTAAGTTCGATGGAAATGGTGTCCGGAAGCACCCTCTTTACCTTAACCTGGGCCATGTATGCGTCCTTTTCGAGTCTTTTGCATATATCCGAGCAATCCGTGCCCCAGAAAATATTTTCTCCCGTCTTGCAATTCCCCATGGTAAGGATTTCTTCATCCAGATAGTAATCATTGCCCTCCACGTTAAAATTGTCAACATCAAAGATCGGTGAATCAAGAAACAGAAATATCCCCACCGGTATCAAGATGATTATCAGCAGTTTGAGAAACGGATTCATGCGCTTTTTTCTTCGCCTAACCGTCTTCTTCTCCTCGTTCAAAACTTCCACATAGACTCCTTATCCTTGCATCGTTTGCATAATCTGATCATAAATTATATCAAGCGCCCTCATTGGTGCGCAGGCTCTCGCCGCCTGACCCATTTTTTCGGCAATTTCCGGATTGTTTTTTAGATTCATGACTTCTTTTATCAGCCTTTCCGCTGTCAAATCCTTTTCTTCGATTAAGATTGCGCCGCCTCTGTCGGCAACCGCCTTTGCGTTGAAATATTGGTGATTTCCGGTCACATTCGGAGACGGGATGAGTATGCTCGCTCTGCCGCATACGGTTGTCTCAGCGACCGAAAGTGCCCCGGCCCTGCTTATGATCAAATCGCTGGCCGCAAGGTAGTTTTCCATATCGCTTATATAATCTTTGATGATGATGTTGTCGCAAAGCGAAATCCCCCGGTCTGCAATCTTTCCCATAACGCTGTCATAATACCATTTGCC
>CAVGEP010000013.1:11080-18699 GCA_963628105.1 Alistipes communis | reverse complement strand
CAAACTGGAAGGAGCTTGTGGCTCTCAACGACGACATTGCTGATCATCCCGAAATTTCGGGACAGGAGTTCGAGACTTCGCGAAAAATCGTTGAGCTTTTGAATAATAAGGGATTCGCTACGGAATATCCGTTTGCAGGTATTGAAACGGCTTTTAGAGGGATTTACGGTCCTAACAATCACAAATATAAGGTTGCAATACTCACAGAATATGATGCGCTTCCTGACATTGGGCACGCTTGCGGTCATTGCGTAAGCGGTTCGATCAGCATACTCGCAGGCATCGCTGCTGTGCAGCTTCAGGATGAACTTGATGCGGACATTCACGTGATAGGAACCCCTGTTGAAGAAACCGACGGCGCAAAGGTAAAAATGACTGCTGATGGAGTTTTCAATGACTATGACATGGCAATCATGATTCACCTGTACGACCAGAACCTCATCTATTGCACACTTAACGGACTGATTTCGTGGCAGTATAATTTCCACGGCAAGACGGCTCACGCATCGGCATCGCCTTGGGAGGGCAGAAACGCACTCAACGCTGCACAGCTGATGTTCCACGGCGTAGATATGCTCCGTCAGCATGTGACTCCGGATGTAAGAATGCACGGAGTTTACAAAAGAGCAGGTGAGACGCCGAATGTTGTTCCGGAAGAGGCGAGCGTTCACTTCTATATGAGATCCGTAGACAAGGCGAACCTCCAGGAGGTCCACAGAAAGGTGGACGATTGTGCTCGCGGAGCCGCAATTGCGACCCAGACTACATGGGATACCTTCGAGGTTGAGGCGGCTTATGACAGCCTCAAGAGAAACCATGTTGGCGAGGAGGCATTGACCGAAACATATAAGGAGCTTGGAATCGAGCTTAATGGCGACCCGGACAAGCTTTTCGGATCGTCTGATATCGGCAATGTAAGCTTTGCATGCCCTGCATTCCACCCGACACTTCAGATCGTAGAGCCGGGAGTTGCAATTCATACAAGAGAATTCGCAGATGCCGTAAAGACTGACAGAGCACACGATGCCATCAAACTAGGCGCCAAGGTAATTGCACTTGACATCGCAAAGATTTTCTCAGACGAAGCAAGAATCAAGGCAATGAAGGACGAGTTTGACAAAAACTAAGATATTAGGCTCCACGGAGCCGAATAGACATAATAAACAAAAGGAGGGCGCCGCACGGAATCAGCGACGCGGACTATATGAAACATGCGGTAACATACGATCTGATCAAAACAGATCAGAAGACCCGTGCAAGGAGGGGAATTATACATACTCCGCACGGAGACATACAGACGCCGGTTTTCATGCCGGTAGGAACACAGGCAACCGTAAAGGCGATGAGGCCCGAGCAGGTGAAGGAAATGGGAGCCGAGATTATTCTTTCGAATACCTATCACCTTTATCTCAGACCGGGACACGAAATCGTACGAGAGGCGGGGGGCCTGCACAAATTCATGAACTGGGATAGGGCAATTCTCACCGACAGCGGCGGGTTTCAGGTATTTTCCCTGGGGAAGCTCCGCAAAATAACAGAAGAAGGTGTGAAATTTCGTTCTCATATCGACGGTTCGGCACATATGATTTCACCGGAAAAGTCCATCGAAATCCAGAATGCACTCGGCTCTGACATCATGATGGCCTTCGATGAATGTGCTCCGTATCCGGCGGACAGAAGATACGTAAAAAACTCCCTTGAACGCACAACAAGATGGCTGAAGCGCTGCAAGGAATACCATAAAGATTGGGAGAGGCAGTCCCTCTTCGGAATCATGCAAGGCGGCATGTACAAGGACCTTCGCAGGCAGAGTGCCGAAGAAATCGTAGATCTGGACCTTCCGGGATATGCCATCGGCGGGCTTTCCGTTGGTGAACCGAAGGAACTTATGCTGGACATATTAGACGAGTGCGTGGACTACTTGCCAAAAGAAAAGGCAAGATATCTCATGGGTGTGGGCACGCCGGACTACCTTTTCGAAGGAGTTGAGGCCGGAGTGGACATGTTCGACTGCGTTCTTCCAACAAGAATTGCCCGGCACGGACTTGCCATGACCTCTCATGGCAGGGTGAATATAAAAAATGCAAAATACGAGCGGGATTTTGAGCCGCTGGACAAGGAATGCAGCTGCTATACCTGCCGGAATTATTCAAAGGCATATTTGCGGCATCTCTACAAGGCGGACGAGATGCTTTCGGCAATGCTGCTTTCGAACCATAATCTGCATTTTCTCGTAAATATGATGGCAAACATCCGAAAGTCGATCGAAGAAGATAATTTCTCTGAGTACAAAAAGGAGTTTTACGAAAAATATGGCAGGTTTTAAAGACAGAGATGAATGGACGCGTGAGATTTGTCCCCATAGCGAGTTTTGCGGGGGATGCGTCTATCAAGGACTGCCATATGACAGGCAGCTTGAGGATAAGGAAAACCAGGTTATAGGATTCCTTGAGGCCAAGAAAGTTACGCCCGCAAAGTTAGACAAAATCGAGGGATGCCGGGAGTGCTACGGATATCGCAACAAGATGGAATATACCTTCGGGGACTTCGTAAAAGACGGCGATACTACCCTCGGAATGCACAGAAAAAAGAATTTCATGTCCATAGTAACAGTTGATAAATGTCAGCTCGTGGATGAGGATTTCAACATAATTTTGGATACGACGCTAAAGTTTGTAAATGAGAGGGGATATGCCTTTTATCACAAGAAAACTCACAAGGGTATGATGAGAAATCTGATTATCCGCAAGGGGATGAGGACGGGGCAGCTGCTCATAAACATCGTGACAACTTCAGAAGAGAGGTTTGACGAGAAAGCATTTACGGACAAGCTACTGTCGCTTTCGCTCAATAACAAGATTGTAGGTATTCTGCGGACAATCAACGACAATATAGCCGATGCAGTCAATTGCGAGAGCCTCAAAACCCTCTGGGGACAGGATTATTACATGGAAAAAATCCTCGGACTCGATTTCAAGGTAAGCGCATTTTCCTTCTTTCAGACGAATGTCGAAGCTGCCGAAAGACTATATTCCGAGGCCCTTGCGATGGTTGACTCATTCGAGGGCAAGTCAGTATTTGACCTTTATTGCGGCACAGGCACCATAACACAAATTTTGGCACTCAAGGCCGGAAAGGTTATAGGGATCGAGCTGGTAAGCGAGGCTGTGGATGCGGCACGCGAAAATGCGAGGCTGAACGCTCTTACGAACTGCAGCTTCATCGCAGGAGATGTCTTCGAGGCCCTCAAGACCGTCGAAGAAAAACCGGATGTCATAGTTGTAGACCCGCCGCGGGTTGGAATACAGCCAAAGGCTCTGGACAAAATCATAGATTATGCTGTTTCCGAAATCATATATATTTCGTGCAACCCTAAAACAATGGCCGACAATCTGAAGTATATGGAATATTACGGATATGAGTGCGTTTATCTCAAGCCATTTGACAACTTTCCACTCACAAAGCATATCGAAAGCATTGCCTTGCTGAGAAGAAAAAATGCTAAGATTTCGCCAAAAAAGCCTTTACACTTTGTGTAAAAAGGTTTATTATAAACTATCATAAAAAAGGAGGACACGGGAAAGGATGGATGCAAAGACAATTTTGAAGGATTTGGTGGCTTTCAACACGATCGCAGACAAAGAAAATCGAGAGATAATGAACTATATTGATGATTTCCTCTCGAAGCTTGGATTTTCTGTTGAGAGACTAAAAAATAGCGAGAATGGCAAAGAAGTTCTCGTCGGAAAATATGGAAAAAATCCCGCAATTGGATTTTTGGGGCATACGGACACCGTGGACATAACAGAAGGCTGGGTGACAGATCCTCATGATCTGACAGAAAAGGATGGGATCCTGTACGGGCTGGGAGCCTGCGACATGAAGGGCGGAATCGCCGCCTTCCTTGCGGCAATCGCAAATACGGATCTTGCCAAACTCAAAAAAGGAATTGCGGTTTACTGTACTTATGATGAGGAAATCATGTTTGGCGGTGTGAAGGATTTGGTTGAAACAAAACCGGAGTTCCCACCACACGTGGTAATCGCAGAGCCTACGGACCTGATTCCTATGATCGGTTCCAAAGGACTCCTGGAATACATATTTACATTTACGGGAGTTACCACTCACTCCAGCATGCCGATAGATGGCAAGAGCTCAAACAAGAATGCCGTAAGATTTCTTAACCGCATGATGGACTTTGAGGAGGAGCTTCGGAAAAATCCGAACCCGTTCTTCGGCGTTCCTTATCCGACCATGAACATCGGAATTATCGAGGGCGGAACCTCCATCAACAAGGTACCGGACAAGACGACGGTATATCTTGACTTCCGCATCTGTGATTCGGAGAAGGAGTATCCGAGGATCAGAAAAGCGGTTGACGAGGCATTGGAAGGACTTGACGGCACTTACGAAATTATAAATGACATAGCATCGTTCCAAAACAGGAGCGAGCTGGTTCAACTATACGAACAAAAAACCGGGAAAAAGGGAATGCCTTTCTTCGGGATAACGGAGGCATCGTTCTTTGAGGGCGACCGAGTTATCATAGGCCCCGGCCCAATGACCGCACATGAAGCGAACGAACACATTAGCGTAGAGTCTTTGCAGAACACGACGAGGCTCTACGAGGATATGATTCGCAAGCTCTGTGAATAATAAATACAGTTTATGATTCGTTATTTCATTTAAAAGACAGAAAAGGAGGACGATTATGGGTAACGGTCCAAAAATCGGCGAGAAGAAAAAATTTAATCTTCCGCATACTTTTATCATCTTATTCGCAATTATCGTAATCTGCGCCATCCTGACATGGATTATTCCGGCAGGTTCATTCGACTATATGGAGAATGCTGATGGCAGACAGGTTGCAATCGCAGGCACCTGGCACGAAGTTGACGATGTGTCACCGGTAGGTCCTTTCAGGGTTTTCGAGCTCGTATATGAAGGCATGGTTGACGCAGCAGACATCTCCTTCCTCGTATTTATTACTTATGCTTCCGTAGTATTCGTAATCAAATCCGGCGCTTTCGACGGTGCTGTTGCTGCTCTTCTTAAGGTTTTCAAGGGTAAGAGCTCACTTATCACCATCCCGGTATTCATGCTCATCATCGGTCTTGGTTCATCCACGATCGGTATGTTCGAAGAATGGCTCCCATTCATTCCGGTATTTGCCGCAATTTATGTGGGCATGGGATATGACGCGCTGGTAGGTCTTGCGGTTATCGCATTCGGTGCCGGCATGGGATATTCCGGAGCTATGATGAACCCGTTCACCGTTGGTGTAGCTCAGGGTATCGCAGAAGTAACATATATGTCAGGTTCCGGCTATCGTCTCATCTGCCACCTTTGCATGTGGGCAGTTGCATCAGCTGTAACCATGAAATATGCAGCTAAGGTTCACGATGACCCGACTAAGTCATATCTGTATGGCACAAAGCTTGAGGAAATCTCAACCGAGAAGGCTGTTGACGTAGAAAACCTCGAGTTCGGTATCAAGCAGAAGCTGGTACTTGCTGACCTTATCATCACGATTTTGCTGGTAGTTTACGGCGTAATCAAGCTGGGTTGGTACTTCTCCCAGATCTGCGGAATCTTCCTTATCATGGCTATCGTTTGCGCGATCATCATGAGATGGGATCTTAATACCATCGGCACCACATTCGCAGTAGGCTTCCAGGAAGCTACTACGGCGGCGATCATGATCGGTATTGCGAGAGGCGTAAAGCTCGTACTGGTTGAAGGCGGCATCATCGATACAGTTGTATACGGCTTCACTCTTCCGCTTTCGCACCTTCCGGCTTGGCTCTCTGCAGTTGCAATGCTCATCATGCAGACATTGCTCAACTTCTTCATTCCGTCAGGTTCCGGTCAGGCAGCAGTTTCCATGCCTATCATGGCTCCTGTGGCAGACCTTCTTGGAATCACAAGAGACACGGCAGTACTTGCATTCCAGTTCGGTGATGGTTTATCCAACATCATCTGGCCGACGGCTTACGCTGCAGTAATGGCAGGTCTTGCAGGTGTTCCGCTTGAAAAATGGTGGAAGTTTGCATTCAAGTTGTTCGGACTTATCATTGTAGTTCAGGCAATCTTGATGGTAGTTGCAGTTGCAATCGGCTTCGGAAGCTGAGCAGGCGCCTGATAGGGGCGCATGCCAAAGAACATTTTCGAATCATAAAACTGCGAGAATATATTTCTCATAAAAAAATCGCCTCGAAAGAGGCGATTTTTGCTTGCACTTGAATAGATCAGATGTAAGCTTATTTGCTCATCGGCTTATTCACTCTGCTGCCGTACTTGTCGCTGAGAGGAAGGTTATCAGGGAGCCTGCGAACTTTTCCTTTGTCTTTTCCGTAATACCGCAATAGAGCATCGCTATGCCCGGGTTTTTGTCGTAAAATATGCTGCAAGGCGTTGCTTCTACGGCATCCTCGACTACCATCTCGGAATCATTGGTATATGATATGAAGCTTTGCTCGAATTCTTCGAGCAGGGCCTGGGTCTTTCCGCCGCCGCTATAAATAGCATAACTTTTTACAGTCTTACTCTTTACATTGCAAAGTCCTGCAATGGTCGTATATGCATCGCTTATTTCGTCCAGAAGCTCGGCAGAAGAGCTCATGGTGCTGACCGAAATGGAAAGCTTCGAGGATTTTGTCGAAATCTCGCCTATGTTTGTAACCGCTGTGATATTCCCGTCGTCGTCCTTGTAATACACACCGTTAAAGGCCGTATACATGAGGCTGACGATATTTTCTGTCTCTGTCTTGGTAAATACCTTGGAAGGGACCTTTACCTCCTCGTAGGTATATGTGATTTCGGGGAAGTCCGCCGAATATTTATCAAGATACTTGGCGATGGCCCTGTCCATCTTGGACGAGAACTTCTCATCGTCGGCAGAATTTATAACCACCGTTACGGATGCGCTCGAAGGAATCGTATCCGCACTCTCACCGCCGCTGAAGGAAGAAAGCTCAAACAGCAGAGAGGTAGACTTGAAGTTGGCAAGGAGGCTGCCAAGGGTCTTGATTGGGTTCATGGCATAGCTAGCATCCTGAGAAGGAATTCCGTCTATGGTAATCCTATATGCCTTGTCATGAGTAGGTTTTGTTTTCTTTAGCTTATCTGTGATGAGAAACTGGTTGTAGCCGCCCGTGGTGGTCGCAACCTTGGATGAATAGGAGGCTCCGAGTACAAATACCTGGGTATCTTTTGTGATATAATCAGAAGAAAGCGCCTCCGCACCTTGCATCTTGCCGTTTGTACGCGGCATGAATATTATCTTGAACGCGCCGCTTTCATTCGTATTTTTTGCGACTGTAAGGGCGGTTGCGATAGGCTCGACATAGCTTTGCATATTTGCAGAATCATATTCGCAGGCTATGAGTACAGGCTGGCTTTGCTCATAAGCATCCGAGGATGCTCTAATCGAGAATATGACATTGTTATTTTTGTCCGCAGATGCCTTGATGTCCTTGTTCGAAGCCCAGGTCACAAGGTAATCTGCGACTTTTTCGTCGGTATTTAGAGTGGTCAGCGAGTCGTAAAGATCGGTCCGGTAGGCTCCCAGCTTTTCTGTGACTATCTGCTCGAGCGTAGGCTCTTGATCACGGTTCGAG